>ONST01000224.1 GCA_900320575.1 uncultured Eubacteriales bacterium | reverse complement strand
GGAGGAGAAGAAGATCAAAATTCACGAGCAGGACTCCCTCCGCGCCCTGGGAGAAGAGCTGGCCGCGCGCTCTCTCCGGCTCAAATACTGGGACGGGTTCTTCTGGAGCTTTACGATCGGCCACATCGGCAAGGAGTTCGATCTTCTCAAGCTGTCGGCGGACGGCCGGAGGATCCTCAACATCGAGCTGAAGAGCGAGAGCGTGGACGCCGCCCGCATCCGCCGCCAGCTGCTGGAGAACCGCTATTATCTGGGCATGCTCACAAAAGAGATCCGCTCCTACACTTTCGTCTCCTCCCGGAGAGCGCTGTATACGCTGGACGGAGAGGGGGAGCTGAAAGAGGCTTCCTTCGACGAGCTGATCCGGGATCTGAGCTCCTTCGAGTACGTGCTGTCCGAGGGGATCGAAGAGCTCTTCCAGGCCCGGGATTTCCTGATCTCACCGGTGGATACGCCGCAGCGCTTCGTCGAGGGGCAGTATTTCCTGACGCTCCAGCAGGAGCAGCACCAGGAGAGGATCCTTTCGATCTTTGCCGAGCAGCAGGGAAAGGCCGCCTTCGTCGGGCTCACGGGGAGCGCCGGCACCGGAAAGACGCTGCTTCTCTACGATACGGCCCGCTTGCTGGCGGAGGAAGGGTACGAGACGCTGGTCCTCCACTGCGGGAAGCTGCTGAGCGGCCAGGAGTGGATCTCCGCCCATCTGCCGCATTTCCAGATCCGTCCGGTGCGGGAGCTCCCGGAGGAAGCGGACTTTTCAGAATTTGCGGCCGTCTTTGTGGATGAGTCCCAGCGTCTCTCCAGGCAGGAGCTCGCCCGGATCACGTCCGGGGTCCGTCTCGCGGGATGCCTTTGCGTACTGGCCTTCGACGGACTGCAGCTCCTGACGGAAGAGGGGAAGCGCGGCGGCATGTCCGAGGCTGTGGAACAGCTCTCGCACCCGGTGCTGACCCTGTCCGGGCGGATCCGCTGCAATAAGGACCTGGCGGCGTTCGTCCACCTGCTGATGGAGTCCCGGGTCTATGACGACCGCAGATCCCTCGACTGCGCGGAGGTCCTCTACGCGGAAAATGAAGCCTCCGCCCGGGAGCTGCGCCGGTACTATGCGCGGAAGAAGCGGTATACCTGGATCTCCCTGGCGCCGTTTTCCCCGGAAGAGGACGGGGACGGCGGCCGCTACGAGAGCGCCGGGGTGATCGGGCGGGAATTTGACCGCGTGGTGATGGTGCTGGATCAGCGCTTTTACTACGACGAAAAGGGACTTCTCCGGTCCCGGGGAGACAAAGATCCGGACGATCTCGACGTGCAGCGGCTCTATCAGGGCATTACGCGGGCGCGGGAGAAGCTCTGCCTTATCATATCCGGAAATCCGCAGCTCTTTTCGGCGGTGCTGGCTATGAAGGCCCGGCACGCCCTGCACCGCGAACCGTGAAAAAAACCGGTCATTTCCGCGAAAAGAGACTTGACAGCGTGACGGACCGGGGTTATTATGAAAATATCTTAAGTAAAAGATATTTATAAAAGTGATTCAACAATCAGAACAGCGGATCTTTCCGCGGAAGGGAGCCTCCCATGTATTACATCGGCGTGGATCTGGGGACGTCAGCAGTCAAGCTTCTCCTGATGAAGGAGGGGGGAACGATTGAAAAGATCGTGAGCCGGGAGTATCCGCTGTCCTTCCCGAAGCCGGGCTGGTCCGAGCAGGCTCCGGAGGACTGGATCGCGGCCGTCAAAGACGGGATCCGCGAGCTGACCGCGGAGATCGACCGCACGCAGGTGGCCGGGATCGGCGCCGGCGGCCAGATGCACGGCCTGGTGATCCTCGACGCCGAAGACCGGGTGATCCGCCCGGCGATCCTCTGGAACGACGGCAGGACCGGGGAGGAGACCGATTACCTGAACCGGGAGATCGGCACGGAGAAGCTCGTAAAGCGGACCGGAAATATCGCGTTCGCGGGCTTTACGGCGCCGAAGCTCCTCTGGCTGCGCCGCCATGAGCCGGAGAACTTCGCCCGGATCGCGAAGGTCATGCTGCCGAAGGATTATGTGAACTATATGCTCACCGGCGTCCACTGCTCCGACTATTCGGACGCCTCCGGCATGCTGCTGCTGAACGTGAAGGACCGCTGCTGGAGTCCGGAGATGCTGGAGCTCTGCGGCCTTACGGAAGCACAGATGCCGCGCCTCTTCGAGAGCTATGAGACGGTGGGGACGCTGAAGAGAGAGATCGCGGAGGAGCTGGATCTTCCGGAGACCGTCCGCGTCGCGGCCGGAGCCGGAGACAACGCGGCGGCCGCCGTCGGGACCGCGGCCGTGGGCGAGGGAGCCTGCAACCTGTCTCTTGGGACCAGCGGTACTCTCTTCATTTCCTCCGACGGATACAAGGCGGACGACGGCTCCTCCGCGCTGCACGCCTTTGCCCACGCGGACGGCAGCTATCACCTGATGGGCTGCATGCTCTCCGCCGCCTCCTGCAACAAATGGTGGCTGGAGGAGATCCTGAAGACGAAGGATTACGGAGCGGAACAGGCCGGCATCAAGGAAGAGAGGCTGGGACGGAATCACGTCTATTATCTGCCGTACCTGATGGGCGAGCGCGCCCCGCACAACGATCCCATGGCGAGAAGCTGCTTCATCGGCATGACCATGGACAGCACGAGGGAGGATCTTTCCCAGGCGGTCCTTGAGGGCGTTGTCTTCGGCCTTCGGGATTCTCTGGAGGCAGCGAAAAAACTGGGGATCCGCGTACAGACGAGCATGATCTGCGGAGGCGGCTCGAAGAGCCCGCTGTGGCAGAAGATCTGTGCGGACATCCTGAACCTGACGCTGACCATCCCCGAGACCGAGCAGGGGCCCGGCTACGGCGGGGCGATCCTGGCAGCGGTGGCCTGCGGCGCCTATCCCTCGGTAGTGGATGCGGCAAAGGCGCTGGTGCGCGTCTCGAAGACGGTGGAACCGGATCCGGAGGCAGCGGCCCGCTATGAGGAGCGGTATAAGACCTGGCATAAGCTCTATCCGGCTCTTAAGGACTGCTTCCGGGAACTGTAAGATCCCGCATTTTACCAAACG
>ONST01000159.1 GCA_900320575.1 uncultured Eubacteriales bacterium | reverse complement strand
CGGGGACGGAACGTGATCGGGATGGATTTCATCTTTCTGCGGTAAACGGTAAAGATCACGCTGATAAGGACATTGGACAGGAAATAGTCCTCCGGTACCAGGTCCAGATATTTTTCAAGGACCGAAGCCTTCATCAGGCGGTAGGGCACATTGGGATCCGTGACCCGCACCCGGAAGAAGAGGCGGATGACCAGCCGCAGCACCGCGGAGACACAGACCCGGGAGAACCCGTCCTGACGTCTCTTCCTCCACCCCATGACGCAGTCATAGTCGTTCCTAAGATTCCAGAAGCGCTCGAACTCGGCGGGCAGCGTCTGCCCGTCGGAATCCGTCTGGAAAATGAAGTCCGCGCCGTGCCGCAGCGCATAGCGGTAGCCGTGCAGGACCGTCGCGCCGTGGCCGGAATTTTCTTTCGTGACCGGGACCAGCAGAGGCCTCTTTTCCGCCTCCTCCAGCATGATCTCGCAGGTACGGTCCCGGCTGCCGTCGTCGATCACGACCAGGCGCGACCTGCCTTCGCCGTTATGCCGTTCCACGACCGGATACCAGTCGCCGATCACCTTCCGGATGGTCTCTTCTTCATTGTAGGCCGGTATGACAATATAAAGAACGTCCCTGTTTTCTCTCTTCATCTGTTCTCCCGCATCAGTATTTTAAAGAAGCATCTGCAAGGAACGCGCGGTAGCCGCGGTAAGTCTCGTAGATATCCGCCTTTCCTGTTGCCTCGTAGGGCGCGTGCATATTCAGGACCGCGACGCCGCAGTCGATCACGCTCATTCCGTAAAGCGACAGGATGTAGGCGATCGTGCCGCCTCCTCCGAGATCGACCCTGCCGAGTTCCGCGGTCTGGGTACGGATATCATGCCGATCGAAGATCTCCCGCAGATGCGCGATGTATTCGGCATTCGCGTCGTTGGAGCCGCTCTTTCCCCGGGATCCTGTAAACTTATTAAACACCATGCCGCAGCCCATGTGCGCCGCGTTTTTTGGATCGAAGCTGGACGCGAACATCGGATCAAACGCGCTGGAAACGTCCGAGGAGAGCATGCAGCAGTTCGCAAGCGTCCTGCGGAGCTTCAGCTCGCTGTACTGCCCCGTGAGCTCCATCACTTCCGCGAGGGCATTTTCAAAGAAACGGGAGCGCATGCCGGTCGCGCCGACGCTTCCGATCTCCTCCTTATCGACCAGCAGGCAGCAGGTCGTACGCGCAGGATGCCGCACCTTCAGCATCGCCTCGAAGGAAGGATAGGCGCAGACACGGTCGTCCTGTCCGTAGGCGAGGATCATGCTGCGGTCGAAGCCCGCTTCGCGGGCCTGGCCGGCCGGGACCACCTCCAGCTCCGCCGACTCGAAGTCCTCCTCTCCGATCCCGTACTCCCGGGAGAGCACAGAAAGAAGCGCTTTCTTCACCGCATCCTTTTCAGCAGGCTTTTTGCCTTTGCTCCCGGCCTCGCTGTCCGCCCCGATCTCGAGAGGCATGTTGCCGATGATCACGTCCAGTTTCTCTCCCTCGATCACCTCGGAAGCCTTCTTCTGAAGCTGTTCCTGGGAAAGATGGATCAGCAGATCGGAGACGAAAAACACCGGATCGTCCGGATCCTCGCCCACATTGACGATCACGGTCTCCCCGTTCTTCTTCACGACTACACCGTGGATCGCGAGCGGCATCGCCACATACTGATATTTCTTGATCCCTCCGTAATAGTGTGTATCGAGGTAGCAGAAGCCGCCGTCCTCGTACATCGGATTCTGTTTGATATCAAGTCTCGGGGAATCGATGTGGGCGCCGAGAATATTCAGTCCCTGCTCCATCGGCCCCTTTCCGATCTCAAAAAGAACCACTGATTTATTCATCCAGACCGCATAGACGCGGTCTCCGCTCTTCAGTGTCCGCTTTTCCTCGATTGCCCGGGAGAGCTCGATATAGCCGGCTTCCTCCGCAGCATTTACGAAGTAATCCACGCATTCGCGCTCTGTCTTGCAGGTATTGAGAAACTGCATATAGCTGGCGCAGAAATCGTCGCACTTCTTCTGCAGCTTCAGATCATAAGTATCCCAGACGTTGATTCGTTCCATATAAGTCGCTCCTGTTCTTCAGACGTAGTGCTCTCATTATCCTACTTTTTCCGGAAATTGACAAGACCCTTCCCCTCAGGGGCCCGATAAGGGTTTCCCGCCGCGCACAGGAAGACCGCCGGCTTTTCCCGGCGGTCCTGTCCATTTCCTGTATATTTTTAAGTTCTTCCTCCGGACGCAGTGCTCTTAAGAAGCATTGCTTTCCGGGGCGGCGCTTTCCGCAGCGCTTTCTGACGAAGCCGGTTCCGTGCTCTCCGAAGAGGGGATCCTTGACACCACCTCATCCGGATCGCCGAAGACATGCCGGTAATAATCCGTATCCAGCACGCCCTGGCAGAAGTTCAGCTTGTTCTTGACGATCGACTTGATCGACGACACGTAGTCCTCCGGAAGCTCCTCATCCTCGTCGTACTGAGTGAATTCGCCGGTGGATCCGTTGTAATAGCCCTTGTCGGTCTTCCAGTCGTGCCCGGTGGTAAAGGACAGCGGCATCGCGTCCGAGAACACGTCCCGGCCCGGCAGCAGACGGGAATCCCACTCCACGCCGAAGAGATTGGACAGCGTCGGCAGGATGTCGAGACTGCAGACCGGATCGTCGATCACGACCGGCTCTTCCTTTTCCAGCTCGCCGCACCACAGGATCAGCGTGTTGTGATCGCGCTCCAGGCGCGTCTCCACATTATATCCGTAGAGCTCCGAAAGGTATTCGAGCTCGCCCAGCGAACCGTCGTCGTCGAGACCGTAGGGGAAATGGTCCGCGCAGAGCACGATCACCGTATCGTCCGCCAGATGTTTCTCTTCCAGCTGCTTCACCAGAGACGCAAGGGCGTCCTCCAGCTCCAGATTCGCCGCGATATAGCCCTTGATCTCATCCGAATAATCCAGATCTTCGACGCGGTCCCAGTTCTTGTTGGTCATGGAGTTCCCGGTCTTCGAGTAGCCGCTGTGGCCGCTCACGGTCATGTAATAGACGTTAAAGGGGGTGTGCGCCGAATAGATCGGGAAGGTGCCGTCCACCATCTCCAGATCGCTCTGCGGCCACTGCTTTTTCACATACTCCTCCATCCCGTTGCCGTAGGCCATATAGCCCTCGGAGTAGCCCAGATTATTGTGGGTCCGGTCGCGTTCATAGAAGGTCATGGAATTGTTGTGATAGGCAAAGCCGTAATAGCCCAGGCGGTTCAGCTGATTGCCCATCGTCATATAATTGTTGTATTCGGCCGTCTCCTTCATCGAAGAGCCGCCGTCCATGGGCATCAGCCCCATGATATTTTCAAATTCCCCTCCGGTCGTACCGGCGCTTGCGGGCTGGATGAAATCCGTGAACTGAATGCCCTTCGTTGAGAGCCGGTAGAGGGTCGGCGTGAGCTCCGGATCGATGATGTCGCCGCTGAAGGCCTCCGCTGAGAAGAAGATCAGGTTCTTGCCGGCGAACTTTCCGGTAAACTCATTCTGCTTCGAGGGCGTAAGAGACGCGCAGTACCCGTCGAGCTCCGCCAGCTCCTCGTCGTCCGCAGAGGCTGCCAGCGCATCGAAGTCAATGTCCATCTGGCTGTAGCCGTATTCCTTCGGCTTCTCCGGCTCTTCCGGCAGGGATTCAGCAGGAGCGCTCTCCGCGCCGGACGCGGGAGCCGGGGTCGATTCCGCCGCCTTCGGCGTGATGTCGAAGCCGCTGTTCGCTTTTTTCCCGGTCAGCTTGTTCCAGAGCTCGATACGCACGCCGGTCAGGAGGCCGAAGCTGCTGACGGCGTTCTGGAAATTGTATTCCGAGGAATAGGCCGCTTCATAGACCGGCTGTCTTCCGATCAGGAAAATGCTGACCATGGACGCGAAGAACGATACCACCAGGATCAGCAGCGCCGCAACGGTGCGGATCCGTCCCGCAAAGAGGAGCCGTCCCAGCACGAACAGCAGGATCAGCGGCAGAAGGAACAGCAGGATGTGCACGACGCCGTCGACGCTCAGCACCATTTTCAGGATATCCCCGGTGAACTGGCTCATGACGCCGCCCGCTCCGGCCGTTACCGTATTGAGATCATAAAAGATCTTGAACTGGCGGAACACAAAGAACTCCACCATGAAGACCAGGATGATGCACACTGT
>ONST01000078.1 GCA_900320575.1 uncultured Eubacteriales bacterium | reverse complement strand
CTTCATCTCCTCCACGGTCATGCTCTCGCCCTCCTTGAGGATGATGCAGGCCATGATCTCCTCGCCCATCGCCTTGTCCGGCACGCCGATGACCTGTACGTCGCTGACCTTCGGATGGGTGTAGATAAATTCCTCGATCTCCTTGGGGTAAATATTTTCGCCGCCGCGGATGATCATATCCTTAAGACGCCCGGTGATCCGGTAATTGCCCTCCTTCGTCCTGCAGGCCAGGTCTCCGGTGTGGAGCCAGCCGTCCCGGTCGATGGCGGACGCCGTCGCCTTCGGCATCTTATAGTAGCCCTTCATGATGTTATAGCCGCGGGCCACGAATTCGCCGATCACCTCGTCCGGGCAGTCCTCCCCGGTCTCCGGATCCACGATCTTGCACTCCACCTCGGGGAACGCGCTGCCGACCGTCGTCACGCGCACCTCCAGTGAGTCCGTCGTGCGGCTCATCGTGCAGCCCGGAGAGGCCTCGGTCTGGCCGTAGACGATGACGATCTCCGGCATATGCATTTTATCGACCACATCCCGCATCACTGCGATCGGACAGGGGCTGCCGGCCATGATGCCGGTCCGCATATGGCTGAAATCCGTCTTCGGGAAATCCGGGTGGTTCAGCATCGCGATGAACATCGTCGGCACCCCGTGGAAGGCCGTAATGCGCTCGTTGTTGATGCAGGCCAGCGAGGATTTCGGCGAGAAATACGGGATCGGAAGGATCGTCCCGCCGTGGGTCATGGTGGCGGTCATCGCCAGCACCATGCCGAAGCAGTGGAACATCGGCACCTGGATCATCATCCGGTCCGCGGTCGACAGGTCCATGCCGTCGCCGATGCTCTTGCCGTCGTTGACGATATTATAGTGGGTCAGCATGACGCCCTTGGGGAAGCCCGTCGTGCCCGAGGTATACTGCATGTTGCAGACGTCGTTCACGTCCACAGCAGAGGCCATGCGCCGCACTTCCTCGATCGGCGTACGCGACACGTATTCCAGGGACTCCTCCCAGGTGATGGCTCCGGGCATGCGGAAGCCGACGGTAATGATATTCCGGAGGAACGGCAGCCTTCTGCTGTGCAGCGGCTCTCCTTCTTTCCGGTCCTTGAGCTCCGGGCAGAGCTCGTTCATGATCTCCCGGTAATTGGAATCGCGGTAGCCCTCGATCATGACCAGGGTGTGGGTGTCCGACTGCCGGAGCAGGTACTCCGCCTCGTGGATCTTGTAGGCGGTGTTCATGGTCACCAGCACCGCGCCGATCTTGGTCGTCGCCCAGAAGGTCAGGAACCACTGGGGCACGTTCGTGGCCCAGATCGTCACCTTCGAGCCCGCGCGCACGCCCAGGGAGATCAGCACGCGGGCGTACTCGTCCACGTCCTCCCGGAACTGGCTGTAGGTCCGGGTGTAGTCCAGCGTCGTAAATTTGACCGCCAGCTGGTCCGGGAATTCCTCCGCCATGGTATCCAGCACCTGCGGGAAGGTCTTGTCGATGAGGGTTCCCTTCTTCCAGACGTATTTCCCGGTGTGGCGCTCGTTCCAGTAGAGATGCTTCCGGTTCCTGCGGATATTGTCGTACTGGCGCATCATATTTGCAAAATGCGTGAAAATGATCTCCATGTCCGCGATCTCCGGCGCCCAGTCCGGATTCCACACCAGGGAAATGAACCCGTCGTAGTTCACCGAGCGCAGCGCGTTCATGAGATCCGGGATCGGCAGATCGCCCTCGCCGATGAGTTCCGCCTTCGAGACGCCGTCCCGCACCCGGTAGTCGTGGATGTGCACATGCCTGACGTAGGCTCCGAGGTTGGTGATCGTCGTCTCCGCGTCCTCGCCGGCCTCCACGCAGGTGGTATGCATATTCCAGAGCGCGGCCAGGCGGTCGTCAGCGAAGCGGTTCAGCAGGTCGCGGAGCTTCGCGGTGTCGGCGAAGGCGCCGAAGGTCTCGACAACCACCGCCACCGGCTTATCGCCGACCATATCGAGAATGCGTCCGAGCGCGGCCTCGCATGCGTCCGCATCCGTTTCCTCTGTATGGACACCGATGCAGGCGATGCCCAGATTGACCGACGCCTCCAGGCACTCCCCGAATTCCCGCGCAAAGCCCGCCTCCGTAAAGTCGCGGACCGTGCTCACGCAGGGGATCTGCAG
>ONST01000158.1 GCA_900320575.1 uncultured Eubacteriales bacterium | reverse complement strand
GCGCCGGAACGCGCTGCCGGAACGGAAGAAGCCGCTTCCGCTGAGAAGCAGGTCTCCCGGACCCGCCCTGTCCGCAGAAGAGAAAGACCTGCCGGCGCCGGCAGCGGAGCCGTAAGAAAGGCCGCAGCGCAGCCCGGGCCCGCGCCCCGGAATGCGCCGGAGCCGGAAGCTGCCGCGGCTCCGAAGCCCGTGCAGCAGGAGGAAATGAAACCGAAGGCGTCCGCGGCAGCTGCTCCCGAGGCGGAGAGCGAGCCGGAGGTCTTCCTTTCTCCGGAGCTGGACGCCGGCGAGGTCCGCGGGATCCTGGAGGTCATGCCCGACGGCTTCGGCTTCCTCCGGAGCGCGAATTTCCTGCCCGGCGAGGAGGATATCTACGTCTCTCCCTCCCAGATCCGCCGCTTTAATCTCAAGACCGGCGACGTGCTCAGCGGACGCAAGCGCGAGAAGGCCCAGGGCGAAAAGTACGGGGCGCTGATGTTCGTGTCCAGTGTGAACGGCTTTTCTCCGGAGGCGGCCCGGCAACGCCTGATCTTTGAAAAGATGACGCCCGTCTTTCCGGACGAGCGCATCCGTCTGGAGCGGGAGGGCTGCTCGAGGGCGGTGCGGCTGGTGGACCTCATCAGTCCCATCGGCAAGGGGCAGCGCGGCATGATCGTCTCCCCGCCGAAGGCCGGCAAGACGACCCTCCTGAAGGATATCGCCAATTCCATTCTCGCCAAGGATCCGGACGCGAATCTCCTGATCCTGCTCATCGACGAGCGGCCGGAGGAAGTGACGGATATGAAGGAGTCGGTGCAGGGGAAGAACGTGGAGGTCATCTACTCCACCTTCGACGAGCTGCCTGAGCATCACCGGCGGGTCTCCGAGATGGTGATCGAGCGCGCGAAGCGCCTCGTGGAGCACCGGCAGGACGTGATCATCCTGCTCGATTCCATTACCCGCCTGGCGCGCGCCTACAACGTGCTGGTCCCGCCCAGCGGACGCACCCTGTCCGGCGGTCTCGATCCCACGGCCCTCTACATGCCGAAGCGCTTCTTCGGCGCCGCGAGAAATATGCGCGAGGGCGGAAGCCTCACGATCCTGGCCACGGCACTGGTGGACACCGGAAGCAAGATGGACGACGTGGTCTACGAGGAGTTCAAGGGCACCGGCAATATGGAGCTGATCCTCGACCGGAAGCTGCAGGAGCGGCGCATTTTCCCCGCCATCGATATCGTGCGCTCGGGGACCCGCAGGGAGGACCTGCTGCTGACGCCGAAGGAGCAGAAGGCCGTGACGATCATGCGCCGCAGGATCAACGGACTCAAGGGCGAGGAGGCCATGGAGACGCTGCTGCAGGCGATGGCACATTACCCCGAGAACGACCAGGTCCTGAACTATATTCTTGCAAAATGGCAGTAAACAATGCTTGCATTCGGGGCATTTGTGTGCTACAATACATTTTGCTGTTCCCGTACAGCGGGAATCTGATGAGAAAAGAAAAAGTGATTAACATATAAAGAGGTGAGAGTCATGAAGGAAGGAATCCATCCGAAGTACTATGAAGCAACTGTGACGTGCAACTGCGGCAATACCTTTACCGTCGGTTCCACGAAGAAGGAGATCCACGTGGAAATCTGCTCCAAGTGCCATCCGTTCTATACCGGACAGCAGAAGGCGGCGCAGGCCCGCGGACGTATCGAGGCCTTCAACAAGAAGTACGGCATGGGCCAGAAGTAAACAGGATATCATACGAACAGTACAGGGACGGGGCTGCGGCACCGTTCCTGTTTTCGGTTATGCGGGCAGGGCGCTTTTTGCGCCGGCTGCCTGATGGGAGCGGATCGATTGAATAAGTGTTCCAATATCGGCGGCCAGGCCGTCATGGAAGGCATCATGATGCGCAGCGGGGAGCGTCTGAGCGTGGCGGTCCGCACGCCGGACGGCCGCATCGAGGTGCTGGAGAAAGAGGCGAAGGGGGTGATCCCCTGGAAGGGCATCCGCTGCATCCCGGTCCTTCGGGGCGTCGGCGCCTTTCTCGATTCCCTTTTCATGGGTACCTCGGCCCTCATGTGGTCCGCGGAGGTCTCCTCGGATGAGGAGGAAGAAAAGCGGGAACTGACGGAAGAGGAGAAGAAGAAGGAGGAGCGGAGCTGGAAGTATCTGATGACCTTCACGATGATCCTTTCGGTGGCCTTCTCGGTGGGGCTCTTCATGCTGCTGCCCTACCTGCTGGCCAGCCTCTTAAGGCGCGTGGGGGCTGGAGAAGAGGCGGTGGCCGTCGCCGAGGCGGTGCTGCGGATCCTCATTTTTCTCGCGTATATGCTGCTCATTTCCCGGATGAAGGATATCCAGACCGTCTTCGCCTATCACGGGGCGGAGCACAAGTGCATCAACTGTGTGGAGGCCGGTCTGCCTCTCACCGTGGAAAATGTGATGAAGAGCTCCCGCCAGCACAAGCGCTGCGGCACGAGCTTTCTGCTGTTCGTGGTGCTGATCTCGGTCATTTTCTTCCTGATCATCGGCGCCATGGGCATCACCTCGCCCTTTGCGCGCTTCGGGCTCCGGCTCCTCTTCGTGCCGGTGATCGCCGGCGTGTCCTATGAGGTGCTGCGCCTCGCGGGCTCCTCGGATCATCCGCTGGTGAATCTGCTTTCAAAGCCGGGACTCCTTCTTCAGAAGCTGGTGACCAGGGAGCCGGACGAGCGGATGGCGGAGGTGGCCATCACCGCCGTGGAGGCGGTCTTTGACTGGAAGGCCTGGCAGGAGAAGGAATTCGCGCCGGGAGGAGAAGAGCAGCCGTGACCGGCCGGGAACTGCTGCTTTTCGGCAGAGAGGCGTTAAAATGCGCGGGCCTTCCCGACTGGGAGGGGGACGCCGCGCTCCTGTTCCGGGCAGCCGGGCAGATGGATCTGTCCGGGTATCTTCTGCAGCTTCCGGAAGCGATCTCTCCGGAGACGGAGGCGCGCTTCCGGGAGTGGATCGGAAGACGGGCGAAAAGGGAGCCCGTCCAGTACATCACCGGCGAGGCCTGGTTCTACGGGAGGAGCTTCCGCGTGACGCCGGAGGTGCTGATCCCCCGGTACGACACCGAGATCCTCGCGGAAGAGGCGCTTTCCGCCTTGAAGCCGGGGATGAAGCTCCTCGATCTTTGCTGCGGGAGCGGCTGCATCCTGATCACGCTGCTCCTGGAGGGACCGGAGGGGCTTTCCGGTACCGGCTCGGATCTTTCGGAGAAAGCGCTGGCCGTCGCGGAGGAGAACGCTTCCCGCCTCGGCGCGCGCGCCTCGTGGGTGCAGGCGGATCTCTTCTGCGGGATCGGCGGTCCCTTCGACTGCATCGTGACCAATCCGCCCTATATTTCGGGGGCGGAGATGCAGGCGCTGGACCGCGAGGTCCGGGACTTTGAACCGGAAACGGCCCTGTACGGGGGAACGGACGGCCTGTCCTTCTACCGGCGGATCACGCGGGAGGCCCCGGCGCATCTTGCGGAGGGCGGAATGCTCCTTGCGGAGATCGGCGCGGAGCAGGGCGAAGCCGTGCGGGAGCTGTTTGCTGAAAACGGGTTTTCCGGGATCCGTGTGATCCGGGATCTGGCCGGGCGTGACCGGGTGGTCACGGGGATCCGGCCGCAGGACGGCAGGATATAAAAGATGATAGTGACAGAAAAGCTGGAGGGGATCCGCCGGCGGCAGGAGGAGATCCTGCTGGAGCTGCAGAGCCCCGAAACGCAGAACGATACCAGGCGCTTTGCCGCGCTCCTACGGGAACAGGCGCAGCTGACGCCGATCACGGACGCCTACGAGGCCTGGAGACAGGCGGACGCGACCGAGGCGGAGAGCCGCGAGCTCCTCGCGGAGGAGACGGATCCCGAGATGCGGGAGATGCTCCGGGAGGAGCGGAAAGCAGCGGAGGCGGAGAAGGAAGAACTGGAGGGAAAGCTCCGGATCCTTCTGCTGCCGAAGGATCCCGACGACGAGCGGAACGTGATCGTGGAGCTGCGGGCCGGCGCAGGCGGCGACGAGGCGGCGCTTTTCGCCGCGGAGCTCTACCGGATGTACGTGCACTACGCGGAGCGCCACAGCTGGAAATGCGAGATGCTCTCGGTCAATGAGAGCGGTCTGGGCGGCTTTAAGGAGTGCACCTTCTCGATCACCGGTACGGGGGTCTATTCGCGGCTCAAATACGAGAGCGGCACGCACCGCGTACAGCGGGTGCCGGAGACCGAGAGCGGAGGCCGGATCCACACCTCCACCGCCACGGTGGCGATCATGCCGGAGGCCGAGGAGGTGGACGTGGAGCTGGACCCGAAGGATTACAAGTTCGACGTGTTCCGCGCCTCGGGGAACGGCGGGCAGTGCGTCAATACCACGGATTCCGCGGTGCGGCTCACGCATTTTCCCACCGGGATCGTCATTTCCTGCCAGGACGAGAAGTCCCAGATCAAGAACAAGGCGAAGGCCCTGAAGGTCCTGCGGGCCCGGCTCTATGATCTGAAGACCCGGGAAATGAACGAAAAGCGGGCGGATCTGCGGCGCAGCCAGGTGGGGACCGGCGACCGCTCGGAGAAGATCCGCACCTATAATTTTCCTCAGGGAAGGGTCACGGATCACAGAATTCATTTGACACTTCATAAAATTGAGGCCATACTGGATGGAGAACTGGATGAGGTGATCGACGCCCTCACAGCAGAGGACCAGGCGAAGAAGCTTTCCGCCGGTTCCGGAACGGAAGAAAGGTAGGAATGGCATGGGCAAGACAACACTGGTGATCATGGCGGCCGGCATCGGCAGCCGGTACGGCGGCGGCATCAAGCAGATGGAGTCCTTCGGTCCCTCCGGGGAGATCATGATGGACTACTCTGTCTTTGACGCCCTGGAAGCGGGTTTCGAGAAGGTGGTGTTCATTATCCGGAAGGATATGGACGAGGATTTCCGGCGGATCATCGGCGACCGGATCGCGAAGGTGACGGAAGTCGCTTACGCCTATCAGGAGAAGGACGACCTTCCGGAGGGCTTTTCCGTGCCGGAGGGACGCGTGAAGCCCTGGGGGACCGGCCAGGCCCTGCTTGCGGCGAAGGACGTGGTGGACGGCCCCTTCGTGGTGATCAACGCGGATGATTATTATGGAAAGAACGGCTTCCGGATGCTGCGGGAGCTGCTGCTCCGCGAAGCGGCGGAGAG
>ONST01000156.1 GCA_900320575.1 uncultured Eubacteriales bacterium | reverse complement strand
TGAATCCGAAACGGTTCTATCATGCGGTCGGCAGGAAAAAGTTTTTGGAATTCCTTCTTCTTGCCGTCTTTATCCTGTTCTTCTACGGGCCGATGCTCAACATGCTGATGCTTGCATTTGCAAATGAGTACAAGGTCCCGGCGGTCCTGCCGCAGGAATGGGGCGTCCGCTGGTGGGGGTACATTTTCCAGCAGAAATCCCTCGTCACGTCGATCCTTCAGTCCTTTATCGTGGCGATCATCACGACGCTGGTCTCGATGCTCTTCTGCATCCCGGCGGCGTACTCCATCGCCCGCTTCAAATACCCGGGCCGGAAGCTGTTCATGCTGTCCTTCCTGCTGACGAACGCCTTCCCGAAGCTGGGTATCTACACCTCCATCGCGGTGCTCTTCTACAAGTACCGGCTGATGGGAACCTATCCGGGCGTCGTGATCATCCATATGATTAATTCCATGATGTTCATGGTCTGGCTGCCCGCCAGCGCCTTCCGCTCCGTGCATAAGCAGCAGGAGGAAGCGGCCAGAGACGTCGGCGCGGGTCCGATCCGGACATTCTTCAAGGTCACCTTCCCAATGGCGATCCCGGGCATCGCGGTCGCGACGCTTTACACCTTCCTGGGATCCATGGAAGAGGCACAGGGCACCATGCTCGTCGGTATGGGCAAGATCCAGACCATGCCGGTAGCCATGTACGGAATCATTCTGGACTCCTCTGCGATCCAGATCGGCGCGGTTTTCGCGATCCTGCTGATGATTCCTTCCGCGGTCATGATCTTCGCGATGCGGAAGTACATCGGTCCGGAGGCGATTTCCGGCGGCTTCAAGATGAAGTAAACACGGTATCAGTCGTAGCAGTGCAGTTCATGAGAGAGGTAGAAAAAGATGAGTGATCGGAAAGTCAAGCTTCAGATTCTGGATATGGCAAAAAAGTATGACAACGGCGACGGCGTTGAGCATATCAATCTCGATATTTACGAGGGTGAGATCGTGACCCTGCTGGGACCCTCCGGCTGCGGCAAGACGACCATCCTGCGCACGATCGGCGGTTTCCTTGACGTGACCAGCGGCGATATCACGATCGACGGACAGTCCATCGTCAATATGCCTCCGGAAAAGCGTCCGACGGCGATGGTGTTCCAGAGCTACAACCTGTGGCCCCACATGACCATTTACGAGAACCTGTCCTTCGGTCTGAATCTTCGGAAGATCCCCAAGGATCAGCAGAAGGAAGACATCACGAAGATGCTGGCGATGGTCTCCATGTCCGGCGTCGAAAAGAAATTTCCGGGCCAGCTCTCCGGCGGCCAGCAGCAGCGTATCGCGATCGCAAGATCCCTGCTGCTGAAGCCCTCGCTGCTCCTTCTGGACGAGCCGTTCTCCGCACTGGACGCGAAGATCCGCCAGCAGATGCGTGAGGAGCTGAAGAAGATCCAGTCCGATCTGGGCATCACCGTCGTATTCGTTACCCACGACCAGGAAGAGGCGATGGCGCTGTCCCACCGCATCGTGGTCATGAACAAGGGCAAGTTCGAGCAGGTCGGAACTCCCACCGAGATCTACGACAACCCGGCTTCCCGCTATGTCGCTTCCTTCATCGGCGAGATGAACTTCATCGACATGAACGGCAAGACCTACGCGGTCCGTCCCGAGAACCTCTCCGTGGCAGAGGACGGCAGCGGCGATATCTCCGGCGAGGTCCGTACGATCATGATCCTGGGCCACTACGTCATGGTCACTGTCCAGGTGGGCGAGAATGTCATCAAGTGCTATGTGGACCGCGAAGTGAGTGAAAAGCTCAGCGTCGGCGATCAGGTGAGCCTGAAGATCGGCAAGCACAACATCTTCGAGCAGGAGAAATAAGATTCTTTTCCGGAATGATCCGGTCAAGATAACAGGTCTTTTTGTAAGAGGAGACCTGAAACGTATCTGTTGAACAAAGCACAGAAAAGGAGAAAAACATGAAAATGAAAAAGGCACTTGCTCTTCTGGCTGCCGGCGCTATGACGGTCGCATCCCTCGCAGGCTGCGGCGGCTCCGGAAGCTCCAGCACAGCACCCGCTGCGTCTACCGCAGCATCCACCGCGGAAGCCGCTGCCTCCACTGCTGAGGCTGCTCCGGCTGCCGAAGGCGTTTCCAAGGTCAAACTGTGGGCGACCGGTTCCGACAACGTCCGCGCGATCTTCGAGACTCTGACCGAAGACTTCAACAAGAATTCCGAGTATGCGGGCAAGTATGAAGTCGAGCTGAACTTCATGCTTTCCGGTACCGGCGCTGCGTCTCTGACCGACGGCGTTGCCGCTGCTTTCAAGGCGGGCCAGACCGATTCCGAGTACGACATCGTCGACCTGAGCGGCGACGACCTCTCCAAGCTGGTCTCCCAGATCGGTGAGGATGCGTTCGTGAAGCTCGATGCTTCCAAGATCCCGAACGCGGCTTCCGTCTCTGCGAAGAGCTCCATCGCTGCTGATTACTGCCAGCCGTACCGCGGCACCACCGTCATCCTGGCTTACGATTCCGAAAAGGTTCCGGAACCGCCGAAGACCATGGATGAGCTGGTCGAGTGGATGAAGGCCAACCCGGGCCGCTTCGATTACAACGCTCCGGGTACCGGCGGCGCCGGCGACTCCTTCGCCCGTTCCTCCGTCTATAACTTCCTGCCGGAAGAGGCGTTCACTTCTGACGATCCCAAGTGGGAAGAGCAGTGGGACGAGGGCTTCCAGTTCCTGACTGACATTCATCAGTACATGTTCCAGTCCGGCGGCGCGACCGTCTACCTTAACAAGAACCAGGGTACTCTGGACGCTCTGAACAACGGCGAGATCGATATGTGCCCGAACTGGGCTGACATGGTCCTCTCCCAGAGAGCTGCCGGCACCATCAAGGACACCATCAAGATCACCCAGATCGACCCGGCCTTCACCGGTTCTCTGCAGTCTCTCGTGATCCCGACCTTCGGCCAGAATGAGGAAGGCGCGTATGCGTTCATGAACTACATGGTCTCTCCGCAGGCTCAGGAGATCATGGTCAAGGATATGGCTGCGATCCCGCTTATCGATACCTCCAGCATGGATATGACCGGCTACGAGGATCTGAACGGCCTTGACGTCTCTAACTTCCGTATTCAGTCCATCGGCGACCTTTCCACGGACTTCAACGAGAGATGGGACAACGAGATCGGTACTCTCGGCTGATTTCACATGTAATTTTCTTTCCCGGCGGGCTGTCCCGCCCGCCGGGGCTTTCTCTTAAGGGAAAGCGGTTCCTTTTTCGGCAATTATAATAAGAAGGAACAGGGACATTCAAAAGAAGCGCATTGTGCACACATGCACAGCCGTCTTACAGGCGGCGGAACTGTAGTAACGTCTGAACAGGCAGGAGTGGGCAGATATGAGTAAGAACGGAAAACGAATGCTAGTCGCATACGGCTTGGTTATCCCGGCATTTCTGGTGGTCATGCTGACCGTTGCGTATCCGATCGTGAGCGCAGTGATCCAGAGCTTTCAGGATGAGAAGACAGGGGAGTTCACCTTCGACAATTACCTGTATTTCCTGACGACCCCCGCGCAGCTGAAAAATATCGGCTACACGATGTTCGTCGTGCTGGTGACAGTTGTTGTGGCGATCGTGATCGCCTATCTGCTGGCGCTCTATCTGCGTTTTGTGCGGTCCAAGATCGCCAAGACCATCGGAACGCTTTACCTGCTTCCGCGTTTTGTTCCCGCGATGTGCGCGGTCTACGCGATGATCACGATCATCCGTGACTCCGGTCTGATCAACCGGATCGGTCTTCTGTTCGGCAAGGACATCAAGCTTGGCCTGATGTACCACGCCAGCGGTATGATCATCATGAACCTCTGGTTCAACATTCCCTTCGCGGCTCTGATGATCACGGCCGGACTCGGTGCGATCCCGGATTCCATCATCGAAGGCGCAAGAGATGTCGGGGCCAGCAAGTTCAAGACCTTCACATCCATGATCCTGCCGCTGTCCTACAAGGACGTGGTCGTGGCTGCGACCTTCGTCTACATGTCGAACGTCGGCTCCTTCACGACACCGTACTTGATGGGCGGCAACGCGCCGAAGATGCTCGGTATCGCCCTGTTCGACCAGTTCAACAAATATCTGAACTACAACCGGTCTGCGGCTCTGTCGGTCATCATGTTCGTGCTGTGCGCGATCTCCGCGGGCGTCTATATTTACAC
>ONST01000126.1 GCA_900320575.1 uncultured Eubacteriales bacterium | reverse complement strand
CCGCTGATGGAGGAGACGGAGGCGTACTACGGCGTCTTCGACGGAGACAAGGCGGTCATTGAGATGGCGGCGGCCTCGGGCCTTCCGATGGTGCCCCCGGAACTCCGGAACCCGCTGAACACCACGACCTACGGCACCGGAGAGCTGATCCTCGACGCGCTGGAGAGGGGTTACCGGGATATCTCGATCGCGATCGGCGGATCCGCCACCAACGACGGCGGCATGGGCTGCGCGCGGGCGCTCGGCGTCCGTTTCCTGGATCAGGACGGGAAGGAGCTCATGGGCTTCGGCCGGGATCTCGGAAGGGTCGACAGGATCGACTGCTCGCAGATGGATCCGCGCGTCCAGGAGACGAAGATCACGGTCATGTGCGACGTGACCAACCCCTTATGCGGGCCGGACGGCGCCACCAGGACCTTCGGCGCCCAGAAGGGAGCGACTCCGGAGATCATGGAAGAGCTGGAGGCGGGCATGTGCCGCTACCGGGACGAGATCAAAGAGACCTTCGGCATCGACTGCGACCGGGTGCCGGGCGCGGGCGCGGCCGGCGGCCTGGGCGCGGCTCTGAAGGTCTTCTTCCGCGGGGAAATGAAATCCGGCATCGAGACCGTGCTCGACCTGATCCGCTTT
Organism: uncultured Eubacteriales bacterium; assembly: GCA_900320575.1. GTDB lineage: Bacteria > Bacillota > Clostridia > Lachnospirales > Lachnospiraceae > Chordicoccus. The sequence continues at coordinate 5,016 of ONST01000126.1, read as the reverse complement.
GACGAGCGGCTGGAGGGCGTGGACCTCGTGGTGACCGGCGAGGGCCGTACCGACTGGCAGAGCTGCTTCGGCAAGGTCATGCAGGGCGTCGGCATGCGCGCGAAGGCGAAGGGCATCCCCGTTCTGGGCCTTTCGGGATCGCTGGGCAGGAATGCCCTCGATATCTGCAATTACGGCGTTTCTTCCCTGATGACGTCGGTCAATTCCCCGATGCCGATCGAGGAGGCGATGGCCCGCGCGGAGGAGCTCTACTACGAGGCCGCGGTGCGGATGTTCCGCTTCGTGAAGACCGGTATGGAGCTGCGCGGATAACGCAGATCACGGAATGAATTTCCGGCTTTCGGAGCATTGCTCCGGGGGCCGGAAAAATTTTTTGAAAAAATTAGCACTCAACGCTTGACAGTGCTAACAATACGTGTTATAACTGTCCTAGAACAAGAGAAAGAGAGCGGATCCGGAGAGCACCGGCAGGACAGGCAAGAGAGCCCCGGGGAAGCTCACAGATACAAAGGAGGTTATACCATGTTAGTACCGAGCTTATTCACCAATAATTTTGTAGATGATTTCTTCAACGACGCATTCGATTTCCGTCCGATGCCCCGCTTCCGCCAGGAACCCGGCCAGCTGATGAACGCCGATATCAGGGAGTTCACGGACCACTTCGAGATGGAGCTGGAGCTCCCGGGCTTTAAGAAGGAAGATCTGGACGCGAAGCTCAAAGACGGATATCTTACCATTTCTGCCCGCAGGGACGAGAAGAAGGAGGAGAAAGACGCGGAGAGCGGCCGCTACATCCGCCGCGAACGGTACGTCGGCAAGGTCGAGCGGACCTTCTACGTCGGCGAGGACGTGACGGAGTCCGACATCAAGGCCGGATTTGAGAACGGCATCCTGAAGGTCAGCATCCCGAAGATCGAGAAGAAGCCGCAGATCGAAGAGGCGAAGCGGATCCTGATCGACTGATACGGGGCACAGTTTTTGAAAAGATGCGAAAGGCGGGCGAAGGTGCCCGCCTTTTTTGTGCGGCTAGGCCATAAGAGAGGTCCCCGACGGAGCACTGCGGCAGCCGTTCCTTTTTCGCTTGTGCCCTTCATCCGGTCCGCGTTATAATGGCAAAGAACAGGATAGAACCGGCAGGACGGGCAGCCCCCGTCCTGCGTTCAGCGGAGGAGGAAGATGGAAGGACGGTTTATCGCATTTGAAGGAATTGACGGCTGCGGCAAGGGCACGCAGATGGAGCTGCTGCGGCGGCGGATGACGGAGGAGGCCCTGCCCTTTGTGATGACGCGGGAGCCCTCGGACTCCCCGATCGGCGCGCTGCTGCATCAGATCATGATCGGGCGCATCCGCACGACGCCGGAGGCCATCGCAGCGCTCTTCGTGGCGGACCGGCTGGATCACCTGGAAAATCCGGTCAACGGCATCCTGCCGGCCCTTGACAAGGGGCTGCACGTGATCTCGGACCGGTACTATTTCTCGTCCTTTGCCTACCAGAGCGTGGACCTGCCGATGGAGTGGATCATCTCCGCCCACGAGATCGTGCGCAAAAAGCTCCGCCCCGCGGCGACGGTGTTCCTCGACGTGGACCCGGAGGTCACGATGGGGCGCATCGAGGAGCGCGCGGGCACGCGGGAGCTCTTTGAAAATAAAGAGCGCCTCCTCCGCACCCGGGAGCGCTATTTTGAGGCCTTCGCGCGCCTGAAGGAGGAGGAGACGGTCCTTGTGATCGACGGTATGCGGGACCGGGAGGTCATCGCAGAGGAGATCTGGGAGCGCCTCCGGCCGCTGTTTCTTCCGGCGGATTAAAGAGTCAGCACGATCTCCGTATACTCCGTCAGAAGGGACTCCGGGATCGTATTTCCGGGGACGGCTTCTCCGTTTACGGTGAGGGACATGCAGCCGGATTCCCGGCCGTTCGGGTTCTTTACGGTGATGTGCAGATCTCTGCCGCGGAATTTCTTTTGGATCTCAAGCTCTTTCCATTCCCCGGGAATGGAGGGGGCTATTTTTATGCCGCCAAGAAATGGGCGGATGCCCAGGATCCCCTCCACGCAGCCGACCATGACCGTCGAGGCCGTGCCGGTCAGCCAGTGGACGTGGGAGCGGCCGAAATTCGGGCTCGCAGGACCTTCCGTGAACTGGCCGTAGCAGTAGGGCTCCAGCTGCCGGATCTCCGCCCGGTCATTCTGCATGGAGGGCGCATTTTCACAGAAATACCGGTAGGCGGCGTCTCCGTGTCCCAGAAGGGCCTCCGCAAGGATCAGCCAGCCCTGCGACTGGGAGAAAATGCCTGCATTTTCCTTGACGCCTGCGTTGTAGATCACCGCCAGCGCCCCGTCGAAGGCGTGGGCGTGGTAGGGAGGCGCCATGAGCACAGCGCCGTAAGCAGAGTTGAGCTGCTCCGCGACGAGCTTCATGCTCTTTTCGGCCTGCCTCTCATCCGCGAGACCGGAGATAACGGCCCAGCTCTGGGGATTGAGCCAGAGGTTCGCCTCGGGGGCGGTGCGCTCCCCGATGATCTCCCCGTCTTCGGTAAAGCCGCGGATGAAGCGGTCTTCGTTCCAGCACAGATCCGTCAGGAGCTTATGAAGTTCCTTCTGGCGTTCTGTCAGCCGGGTCAAGTAATCTGTGTCGCCCTTTTCTTTTGCGAACTCCCGGAGGATCGTGAAGGCATAGTAGTATTGGAAGGCCACGAAGGAGGACTCCCCTTTTGCACCGAGGCGCAGGCAGTCGTTCCAGTCGGCGTAGAGCCCGGCCGGCATGCCGTGGGGGCCTAAGTGATCATCCGAGAACTTCAGGGCCCGCTGCAGGTGCTCATAGACGGTGGCACTGTCCCGGTCAGCGAAGGGGATCTCCTCGTCCAGGAAAGCGAGATCTCCGGTCTCCGCGATGTATTTATAGACCGTCGGGAAGAGCCAGAGGGCGTCATCCGCGCGGTAGGCCGGATGTCCGGTCTCGCGGACGTAGCTCTCATCCTCCGGGGTATCCTCGTGACCTGCCCGGTGCGTGAACTTCACCAGGGGCAGAGCGCCGCCGTGGCGGACCTGGGCGGAGAGCATAAAGCGGATCTTCTCCTTCGCCTCCTCCGGGGCGAGATGGATCACGCCCTGGATATCCTGCACTGTGTCGCGGTAGCCGTAGCCGTTGCGGAGGCCGCAGTAGGTGAAGGACGCGGCGCGGGACCAGATGAAGGTCATGTAGCAGTTGTAGGCGTTCCAGGTGTTGATCATCGTGTCGAACTCCGGGGAAGGCGTCTTCACCGAAAAACGGGAGAATCTCCTCTCCCAGTCCGCCCGGAGTGCTGCGACCTCCGCGGGGCAGGCTCTGCCGGGATCCCGGTAGAGCGCGACCGCTGCGTCCCGTTCCGGCTGCTTCTTTTCTCCGAGCACGAAGGCGACGGAGACCTTTTCGCCCGGACGGAGCGTGACGATGGCGGAGAGGGCTCCGCAGCTGTTTTCATTGTAGTTCAGGATCCCGCCCAGATATCCCCGCTCCACGCCCTGCGGATTCCGGCAGGTGCGCCAGGGGCCCAGAAATGCGGCCCGGTCTCCGCAGTACGAGGAGACAGACGCGCCCGCGAGCGCGAAGAAACGCTCGGTCACGGTCTTCTCGTCCACTTCCTCGTCCGCGGAGAGGGCGTCGAGATTTCCGTGGAGCTGCTGGATGATCATTCCTTTTTCATACAGTGTCCGTGTGACGAACTGGGAATACTGCAGATTGACCTGATCCTGCTCGTAATTGGGATGGGATGTGAATTCGGCGTAGCCGGTCAGCGTGAGCTCCCGTGTGTCCTGCGAGGCATTTTCCACCGTGAGGGCCCAGACCTCGTGCGTCTCTCCAAGAGGAACATAGTAGACCGCTTCGCTGCGGATCCCCCGGTATTCCGCCGTAAATTTCGAATAGCCCATTCCGTGGCGGCATTCGTTTTTGTATTCCCGGAGGTCCTTTCCCACCGGCTGCCAGGAGGCGGACCAGTAGTCGCCGTCGGTGTTGTCCCGGAGGTAGAGGTAGCGGCCCGGCTGATCGGACTGGTTGAACACGTACCGCAGAATGCGGCCGTTGGCGCCGGAGCGGGCAAAGCTGTAGCCGCCCGCGTTGTTGGAGATCAGCGCGCCGTACTCCGGGGATCCCAGGTAATTGGCCCAGGGCGCGGGTGTATCCGGGCGGGTGATCACGTATTCTCTTCGTGCGTCGTCGAAATATCCGTACTGCATACAGGTCTCCTTCACATTTATATTTATAAAACCGCGGTTTCCGTCTGCGGAATACAGGGATACCGGAAGTACGAAAACGATTAAGTATTTCTTCTTTCTATCATACACGATTTTTCCGGATCCGCAAATGGAATTGTGGGGCGGGCAGCAAAAAACCTCCCGTGAGTCCGTTCACAGGAGGTCTTATTCCTTTTTCGTTCCGGAGGAGGGAGAGCGGCGCCTGGGAGCGGTGGCGGGATCCGCCGCGAGTTCCTTCAGGAGATGGTGGTATTCGGACACCCGCTTCCGCTGCTCCGTATTCCTGCGGTAGGGACTCTTCAGGTCCGTGATCTCCAGGATGTAGTCGACACTGGTGCCGTAGAACGCGGAGAGCCGGATCAGGACCGGCGTGGGGACGTCGTTCTCCCCGGTCTCATATTTTGCATAACCTGACTGGGACATTCCGAGGACCTCCGCCACCTGGCGCTGGGTCAGGTCGTGGTCCTCCCGGAGATCCCGGATTCGCTGGTACCTCATAACTACACCTCTGTTCCAGTGTAGCTGTAAAAAATCTGAGGCCCGGCGATTTAACCTGAAACAGGTTATAAGAAATGCGACTGCATTTTCAAAATGACTTTTCCAGAGTATAATACTATAATGGTCTTACCGGAAGGGGTTTTGGAAAAAATGCGGACGGAATGTCAGAAAGAGACAGAACAAGACGCTTACGCTTCCGGAGGTGTTATCATAAGAGGTCTTACCCATGAAAGAAATGACGAAAACGAGAAAGCTGCTGGTGAACGGAGGGATCGTCCTCCTGCTT
>ONST01000196.1 GCA_900320575.1 uncultured Eubacteriales bacterium | reverse complement strand
CTGCACGAGGACGGAGGGGCCGGCGACCCGGCGGCCACGCTGATGTACGCGGAGCAGTATCTGGCGGTCATGCTTCCGGGGCTTCTGCCGTTCGCCATTACCCAGGCCTATGCGGGAGTCCTGAAATCCTGCGGAGAGACTACGGCGCCGATGCGCGCTTCCCTGATGGCGGTAGCCGTCAATCTCGCAGGCAACTACATCCTGATCTACGGAAAATTCGGCGCGCCCAGGCTCGGGGTCATGGGCGCGGCTTACGCGACGGTGCTCTCGCGGTTCGTGGAAATGGCCGCGCTCATGGTCTATACCCACCGGCGGGCGGAACAGTACCGTTTCATCCGCGGCGTCTACCGGGGCTTCGCGGTGCCGAAGGGCCTTCTGTTCAATTATCTGAAGAAGGGGATCCCGCTTCTCGTCAACGAGTTCCTCTGGGCCAGCTCCCAGACGATCCTCGTGCAGAATTATTCTCTGCGGGGGCTCTCTGTGGTGGCCGCCTTAAATATTTCACAGACCATCGGCAATCTCTTTAACGTGGCATTTCTGGCGCTGGGCGTGGCCATCGGCATCGTGATCGGACAGGAGCTGGGCACCGGAAAAACCGACGAGGCGAAGCGGAACGCGATCGCGCTCACCTGGTTCAGCGAGCTGCTGGTGCTCGTGACCGGAGCGGTGATGTTCGCCCTTGCGGGGGTCTTCCCGCTGATCTACAATACCGAACCGGAGATCCGCTCCCTGGCGGCGGGCCTCATCCGCATCAGCGCGGTCTGCTTCCCGATCTACGCCTTCGCGAACAGCTGCTATTTCGTGCTGCGCTCGGGCGGAAAGACCCTCGTGACCTTTCTGTTCGACTCCTGCTTCTGCTGGATCTTCTCGGTGCCCGCGGCGTACATGCTGGCGGTGCACACCTCTCTGCCGATCCTCTGGCTGTATCTGGCGGTCCAGCTGCTGGAGCTCATCAAATGCTTCCTCGGGTACGCGATGATGACGAAGGGCGTGTGGCTGCAGGATCTTACGGAATATCGGGAATAACGGTTCCGGAAAGGAGCGGGATATGATCGAACTGGTCCAGGTGCGGATCCCCTGCGGGGCGGATCCGGGGGCACTTGCAAAGAAACTGAAAAAAATGCTGCGCCTTCCGAAGGACGCGTCTTTTGATGTGAAGATCCTCCGGCATTCGGTGGACGCGCGGAAAAAGCCGCAGCTCTTCCACGTCTATACGGCAGGGGTGCGCTTAAGAGGAGGCGTCCGTGAGGAACAGGCTCTGGTAAAGCGGCTGAAGGACCCGGATATCCGCATGCGCGAAGAGGTGCGCTATGCATTTCCCTTTGAGGCGCCCTCCGGGAAAAGAGCAGCGCGACCGGTGATCGCCGGCAGCGGTCCGGCGGGGCTGTTCTGCGCGCTGATGCTGGCCAGAGCGGGCTTCCGCCCCGTCGTGCTCGAGCGCGGACAGGCGGTGGAACAGCGGACGAAGGACGTGGAGCGGTTCTGGAGCATCGGCGAACTCGATCCGGATTCCAATATTCAGTTCGGAGAGGGCGGAGCCGGCACCTATTCGGACGGGAAGCTCACCACCAATGTGAAGGATCCTTCCGGAAGAAATGCCGCTGTTCTGGAGACCTTTATCCGCGCCGGGGCCTCGCCGGATATCGCGTACGAGAACCTGCCGCATATCGGCACCGATGTGCTGCGGACGGTCGTGCGGAACCTGCGGGAGGAGATCTGCTCCCTGGGAGGAGAGGTGCGCTTCGGGACGAAGCTGACCGATCTGATCTTTGAGGAAGAGGGCGGCGTGCGGACGCTGCGCGGCGTTCAGACGCTCTCAGGCGGCAAAGAGGAGCAGATCCCGGCGGAGGTGCTGATCCTCGCGATCGGCCACAGCGCCCGCGATACCATCCGCATGCTGCACGGCCGCGGGATCCCCATGACCCAGAAGCAGTTCGCGGCGGGCTTCCGCGTCTCGCATCCGCAGAGCCTCATCAACGCCCGCCAGTACGGTTTTTCGGATCCTGAGAAAATGAAAGAATGGGATCTGCCGCCGGTCAGCTACAAGCTTACGGCGCACCCCGCATCCGGACGGGCGGTGTACAGCTTCTGCATGTGCCCGGGCGGGTATATTGTGAACGCTTCCTCCGAGCCGGGGCGGCTCGCGGTCAACGGAATGAGCGACTGTGCCCGGGATTCTGCCCGCGCGAATGCGGCGATCGTACTGGCGGTCGGCAGCGCGGATTTCGGAGCGGAGGACGTTCTGGCGGGCCTGCGGTTCCAGGAAAGGCTGGAGGAGCGGGCTTTTGCCGTCGGAAAAGGGAGGATCCCCGTGGAATCCTTCACGGATTTCGCGAAGTGCGCGGAAGGAAATGAGCCGCCGGAACATGCGGCTGCGGAGCTGTCCGCGGCGGAGGAAGAGACGCTTTGCCTGAAGGGGCAGGCGGCGTACGCGCCGCTGCATACGCTCTTTCCGGAGGTCATGAACCGGGATTTTCTGACTGCCATGCGGCAGTTTGACCGGACGATCCCCGGTTTTGCAGGGGAGGAGGCCTGGGTCTGCGGGCTGGAGAGCCGGACGTCCTCCCCGGTGCGGATCCTGCGGGACGCGGAGTTTCAGTCGGAACTGCGGGGACTCTTCCCCTGCGGGGAGGGGGCCGGCTACGCGGGCGGGATCATGTCCGCGGCGATCGACGGCATTAAGACGGCGGAGGCGGCCGCCCGGGCCATTCTGGGCGCTTCCGGCG
>ONST01000069.1 GCA_900320575.1 uncultured Eubacteriales bacterium | reverse complement strand
TTTCACCGGCACGGACGGAAGCGGTCTCGCAGAGCTCGATTTTGACGAGCAGAAGTTTGATTCGGATCTGGACAGCGCTCTGGAGCGGGGCGGAAAGGTCTCCGACGACGATCTCAAGGATGACGTGAAGATGAAGGAGATCCGCGAAAAGCTCAAGAACTGCTACACTGCCAAGCTGGACCGCCAGAACGGTCTGAAAAACGGCGACAAGGTCATCGTTTCCTACGATATCAACAATGCGACGCCGGGCGATTACAATATCCGCTTTACGGGCGAGGACAGCGAGCATACGGTGAACGGCCTGCTCTCCGTGCCTTCCTTCGATCCCTTCCAGGGCGTGGACATCACCTTCTCCGGCAGAAACGGCGAGGGCATGATCGCGATCGCGAACGGCGTGGAGGATCTGATCTATCAGGCGGACAAGCTCACCGGCCTCAGCAACGGCGACGTGGTCAACGTCTCGGTGGTTTCCGCTTTTGAAAATGACGCTGATTTCGCCATCTACGCGGAACAGCATCAGCAGATGCCGGATCCTGTTACCACACAGATGACGGTGAGCGGCCTCACGGACGGTCTCACTGACGTGAGCCAGCTTCCGGCGGAGGATATCGCGGCACTTGACAGCTTCTGTAAGGATAAGAAGTACAAGGAAGTGCAGAAGACCTGGGTGGCCTCCGAGGAATCTCTGGACAGCATGACGCTGATCGGCCAGTATCTGCTCGTCCCGAAGAGCGGCGACACCGACCACGACATCCTCTACATGGTCTACCGCATGCATTACCGCTGGCACGACGGCCGGAACTTCGATTATTACTATTATTACCGGTTCGACGACGTGTACTTAAGCGACAACGGCGCGCTGATCTACGACACGGATAAGTGCAGCTTCCCGGACGGCGAGGTGAAGAACGGCCGGATCATCGGTGAAGCGGTGCCCACGTATTCAGACAATTACGTTTCCGGGCATCCGTCAGTGGATTCGATCTATCAGACCTGCATCGTTCCGCAGATGGGCGGCTATACCGTGAGCAGCAATATCCGCTGATATACTGCAGCATTTTACGATTTACGGGACGGATGGGCGGCGAAAGGGCCGTCCATCCGTTTTTCAAAGGAGGGGTCACGCATGAAGCTTCTGGTCAAGAACGGGCTGATTGCCACGGATACAGAGGTATTTTCCGGAGATCTTTTCATAGAAAATGAGACCGTCCGCGCCATCGGACAGGAGCTCTCCTGCCCGGAAGCGGAGATCCTTGATGCTTCCGGCTGCTATGTGCTGCCCGGAGGCGTGGATGTGCACACGCATATGGACCTTGATGTGGGGACCTGCCGCGCGGTGGACGATTTCTACGACGGGACCGTGGGAGCGGCCTGCGGGGGCACGACCACCATCGTGGACCACATGGCGTTCGGTCCGAAGGACTGCTCGCTCTGGCACCAGGTGAAGGAATATCACCGCCTGGCGGACGGAAAGGCCGTGGTCGACTACGGCTTTCACGGGGTGCTGCAGCATGTGCATGCGGAGACTCTTGCCGAGATGCGGGAGATCGCGCAGGAGGAGGGCATTACCAGCTTCAAGGCCTATCTGACCTACGACGGGCGCCTCCGCGACGGCGAGCTCTTTCAGGTATTCCGGGCCGCGAAGGAGGCCGGGATCGTGATCGCCGTGCACTGCGAGAACCACGGCGTGATCCAGTATCTGCGGGAGACCTTCGTCTCGGAAGGAAAGACTGCCGCGAAATACCATCCCTTAAGCCGGCCGGCCCGCTGCGAGGCGGAGGCCGTGAACCGGGTCATTCACCTGGCGGCAATGGCGGGAGATGCCCCGCTGTACGTCGTCCATCTCTCGAGCGCGGAGGGACTTCGGGAAGTCCGGAAGGCCCGGGCGGAGGGACTGAAAGGGCTCGGCGTGGAGACCTGCCCGCAGTATCTGCTGCTGACAGACGGGCTTTACGAGGATCCGCAGGAAGGCCTGAAGGCGGTCATGTCTCCGCCGCTTCGGAAGAAAGCGGACAACGAAGCGCTCTGGCAGGCGCTCGCGCGCGATGAGCTCGACGTGGTGGGCACCGACCACTGCCCCTTCCGTTTTGCGGGGGAGAAGCAGTTCGGGGCGGAGGATTTCACAAAATGCCCCAACGGGGCCCCCGGCGTGGAGGAGCGGCTGAGCCTTATGTTTTCCGAAGGATTTATGAAGGGACGGCTTACGCTGCCGCAGGTGGTGAAATACTGCTGCGCGAATCCCGCGAGGATGTACGGCCTCTATCCGAAGAAGGGAACGTTCCTTCCGGGGGCGGACGCGGATCTTGTGCTGATCGATCCGTCGAAGAGGCGCACTCTCACTCACGCGTCCCTGCACGGGGCAGCCGATTACACCTGTTATGAGGGGATGGAGCTGCAGGGAGTCATCCGCAGCGTGTACCTGCGCGGCCGGCAGATCGTGAAGGATAACGTCTTCCTGGGACAGAAGGGAGACGGCCGGTACCTGAAGCGGGGCCGGAGCGTCCTGGCGCAGTGAGCGGTTCGAAAAAGGGCGTGCCGCCGGAAGAGGCGCGCAGGAAGTGGCCGGCTTCGAAAAAATGCATTTTTGATATGAAAGACCTCAGAATCGCGCAATTGCAACCATCTGTTGACAGATTGACAGGCATACTTTCTGGACTGCAACCGCCGTTTTTTCTATGCTGTGATCATCAAAGACAGGCGGAAACATCCTCCGCTGCGAAAAGGAGCGTACCGATATGATTATAGCAGACAAGATCATGGAACTTAGAAAGAAGAACGGCTGGTCCCAGGAGGAGCTGGCGGAGCAGCTGCACGTCAGCCGCCAGTCCGTTTCCAAATGGGAAGGCGCGCAGTCCGTGCCGGACATCAACAAGGTGATCGCAATGGCGTCCCTGTTCGGAGTCACGACCGATTATCTTCTGAAGGACGAGATCGACGATCTGCCGTTTCCGCCGGCAGAGAGCGCACCCGCGCTTCCGACGGAGACGGAGGCGGTGCGCCGGGTCAGCATGGAGGAGAGCAATCTCTTTCTTGCCTTCTCACGAAAAGCGTCCGGTGAGATCGCGCTCGGCGTCCTTCTGTGCATTCTCTCCCCGATCCTGGTGATCCTGCTGGCAGGAGCCGGCGAACTGGGGCTGATTCCCTTAAACGGAGACCAGGGAGGGATCCTGGGGAGCATCGTCCTTCTTCTGATGGTCGCAGCCGCGGTCTTCCTCTTCGTGAAAAACGGAATGCAGTTTTCAAAATTCGACTATCTGGAAAAGGAAATGATCGAAACGGAGTACGGCGTCAGCGGAATGGTCCGGGAGCGCAGACAGGAGTATGAGCAGACGCATCTCATGGGAATGGCTCTGGGTATTATTCTCTGCGTGATCAGTGCGGTTCCGGTGCTCGTATGCACGATGATTTCCGAAAAAAATGAAATGCTGATCCTCGCCGGCGTCAGCGTCCTGCTGATGCTGATCGGGGCGGGCGTTTACCTGATCGTCCGGGTATCCATCGTCTGGGACAGCTTCCAGAAGCTTCTGGAGGAGGGCGACTACACCCGGAAATCGAAACGCTCGAAGAACGGCCTTCTGGCGGGGCTCTACTGGTCGGTGGTCACCGCTGGCTATCTCGCATACAGCTTCGTGACGATGAAGTGGGATCGGTCCTGGATCATCTGGCCCATTGCGGGCGTGCTCTACGCGGCGATCGTGAAAATCGACGAAGCGCTCCTTAACCGGAAATAAGTGAGTATCCCTGCGCTGCTGCGGAAAGTCTTTACAAAAAACATAAAAAGCAGTTGACTTTCCGCCTGTCACCATCTATAATAAGTTTTGCTGTTGACAAAGCAGCAATCGATGCGTGGCTCAGTTTGGTAGAGCGCTGCGTTCGGGACGCAGAGGCCGCTGGTTCGAATCCAGTCGCATCGACT
>ONST01000164.1 GCA_900320575.1 uncultured Eubacteriales bacterium | reverse complement strand
GCATTTCTTCGATACTGGAGCACTCGTGATCGCCGCAGATGCGGGCGGCCGCGTAGGCGTTGAGCCGTTTTCCGACCAGCACCGGGCAGTGTCCGTCGATCAGCTTTCCGGCTTTCTTCGCGAGAAGGATCTTGTCAAGCGCCCCTTCGGAAGCGCTGATCACGCCCGGATAATCCATGAATTCACCCAGCCCCAGGATCTCGTCCCTCGTGATCGGCTCCTTCATCGCTTCCGCGTCAACCACCGCCCCGGAGTGATCGAAGGGCGTGGCCGGCACACAGGACGGCAGCATGTATTTGATGTCGAGCCGCGTCCCCTTAGCAGCCTCGATCATATAATCGAGGCCCCGGATCCCGCAGACATTGACGATCTCATGCGGATCGGCGATGATCGTGGCTGCCCCGTGGGGCACCAGAAGGCGTCCGATCTCTTCCGGAGAGACATAGGAGGATTCGATGTGGATGTGGCTGTCGATGAAGCCCGGCGCCGCGTACCGGCCGCAGGCGTCCACGACCGTCTCGCCCTCATAGTCGCCGATCCCGGCGATCTCGCCGCCGGCGACAGCGATGTCTCCCTCCTGGATCGTACCGGAAAACACATTCACGATCTTACAGTTCCGGATGACCAGATCCGCCTTCACGCGCCCCGCGGCAACGTCGATCAGCTTCTTCAGATCCTGCTTCTCCATGGCTGCGCCTCCTTCTTTGAATATTCCTTCTTTGCCGTTCCGGGCGGCCCCTGTCCGCACGAGATGATAAAAAAAATACACGGCAGGCAGGTTAATCCGAACGATTCTCCCGTCCTTCCGTGTATCTGACGGCTTGCTGATATTGAATTCAATTTACCACCGGAGCAAAAGCCTGTCAACCCGGAATCCTTCGCATCCGCCGCTGCCGTTTTTCAAAAGGTCATTCGTGCCGCAGCGCTTCGATCGGATTGAGGTTCGCCGCCTTCATGGAGGGAATGATCCCGAACACGATGCCGATGACCATGGAGAACGCCACGCTCAGGATGCTCACCGGAACGCTGATCGCCGCCGGCGTCTCGGTCACCCGGGAGATCACCTGGGCCAGCACGATCCCGGCGATCACGCCGATCACGCCTCCGATCGAGGTGAGCACCGCGGATTCCGTCAGGAACTGGATCAGGATCCGGCGCTTTCTGGCTCCCAGGGCCTTCTTCAGTCCGATCTCCGCCGTGCGCTCGGTCACCGACACCAGCATGATGTTCATGACGCCGATGCCGCCCACGAGCAGGGCGATGCTGGCGACCCAGATCAGCAGGTTGTTGGTGCTCGCCGAGAGCTCCTGTTTCTCGCGGGCCTTCTCCAGAAGATCCTCCGCCTTATAGGAGAACTGTCCGTCCGGAGAGGTGATGGCCCGGTTCATGATCTCCTGCACTTCGCGTCCCACCCGGCTCATATCCTCGGTGCGGGAAGCACGGGCCACACAGTCCTGCGGCTCATCGTAGCGGAAGCGGACCGGCCACAGCGCGTCCGGCATCAGCAGTGTTCCGGATTCGTCCTGGCTGTAGGTATAGTAGTCTTCGATCGAATTGATCACCGGCTGGAAAGCGTCCGATCTCCGGATGACGCCGACCACCGTAAAGGGATCCCCCTGGATCTCCACGGTGCCGCCGACCGGATTTTCCTCCGGGAACAGCGCCATCGCGGCGATCTCGTCCAGAAGCAGCACCTTGTGGAAGGAGCGGTAATCCGCCTCCACGAAATGCCGTCCCTGGCAGACCTCGTAGCCGGTCGTGGACAGATAGCGGTCGTCCACGCCGAAGAGCTTGCCGCCCTCCAGGCGGTTATTTCCGTTCATGATTCCGTCCACGTAGGTGCGGGAGACATAGAAGGAGGCGTCGTCGACGTCCGGCAGATTCCGGATCTCCGCAATCATGTCCTCCGTCATCGGGCTGACGCCCTGCGGCGCGCCGCCCTCCATCCAGTAGATGCCGTCTCCCTGATTGAGACGCACCGTCACGCAGTTATTTCCGGCGCCGATCAGGTTCTCCATGATCTGCTGGTTCGTTCCCTGGATCGTGGAGACGATGGCGATGATCGACGCGATCCCGATGATCACGCCCAGCATCGTCAGGAACGACCGCAGCTTATGAGACAGGATGCCCCGGAATGCCAGTCTGATATTTTCTGCCATATTGGTCATCCTCCTTCAGTACAGATCGCTCACGGTGCCCGTCTTCGTCCGCGCGCCTTCTTTGACCGCCTTCCCGTAGGGGAAGGCCACGTAATCGTCCTCCGTAAGGCCCGAAAGCACTTCATATGCGTCGTTGGAGAGCGTGCCTGCTTCGATATACTGCTTGTGGAGGCGCTCATCCTCCCCCATTTTCCAGACGTACTTTCTGCCGTTCTCGTCCCGGATAAAGGCTTTCCAGAGGAAGAGGCCGTCCTTCTGATTCATGCTCTGGCCCCGCAGCTG
>ONST01000202.1 GCA_900320575.1 uncultured Eubacteriales bacterium | reverse complement strand
GAGGGACGGCCCGAGACCATGTCCCTCAGGCAGCTGATCGAGGCCAGCGTGGACTTCCAGTTCGAGATCGCGGACCGCAAGTATCAGAACCTGCTGACCCGGGAACTGGAGAAGAAGGAGGTGCAGGAGGGCCTGATCCGCGCCTGCGACGTCATCGATCTGATCATCGAGATCCTCCGCGGCTCCAAAAACCGCCAGATGGCGGTTGACTGTCTGGTGATGGGAAAGACGGACGGGATCAAATTCCGGTCCCAGCGGAGCCGCCGGCAGGCAGCGGACCTGATGTTTACAGAGCGGCAGGCCAACGCAATCCTCGATATGCGCCTCGTGAAGCTGATCGGACTTGAGATCGAAGCTTTGATGAAGGAACACGAGGAGACGCTGGCGAAGATCCGCAGCTACCAGCATCTGCTGGACAGCCATGAGGCGATGGCCGATCAGCTGATCCGGGAGATGAAAGCCCTGCAAAAGGAGTATGCCCGTCCCCGCAGGACCGGGATCACCGACGCGGAAGAGGCGGTGGTCGAGGAGAAGGCAGCGGAGGCGGAGGAGGTCGTGTTCTGTCTCGACCGCTTCGGTTACGCCAAGCTGATGGATCCGGCCGTTTACGAGAAGAACAAAGAGGCCGCAGACGCGGAGAACCGCTGTGTCTTCCGGATGATGAACACGGAGCGTGCGGCCATTTTCACGGATACCGGAAAGGTGCATACCCTGAAGGCATCGGATCTGCCCGTGAAGCGCCTTCGGGACAAGGGCATTCCGGTGGATAATGTCAGCAATTACTCCACGAAGGACGAGACGATCCTCTGGGTCGGCCCGCTCTCGCAGGTGAAGGAGTCAGAGTTCTTCTTCGTGACGGAGTCGGGACTGGTAAAGCGCACGCTGGGCGAAGAATTCATCTCCAACGTGCGAACCGTCGCCTCGACCAAACTGAAGGACCAGGACCGCGTGATCTTCGCGGCCCCGTGCGGGGACATGGAGTTCGCGGTGCTGAAGAGCAGCGACGGGTTCTTCCTGCGGTTTGCGCTGACCGAGGTCCCGCTCATGAAGAAAAATGCCGCAGGAGTGAAGGGCATCACGCTTGCGGAGGACGACCGGACGGATGCGGCCTGGCTCCTCGAGCACGCGCGGGAATTCAGCACCGAATACGCCGGAAGGACGGTCTCCCTCAACCGCCTGAAGCTTGCAAAACGGGGCGGAAAGGGAACAAAAAGCAGGAAAAACTGAGGGATCCTCCTGAAAAATGCGGCAGTTTTTTGCGATTCTCTCTTGCATTTTCCGGAAGGCAGTGCTATAGTTCATTGAGAAATGATGGTAACTGGTATGGGAGCGGACGAAAACGTCCGCTCTCAGCTTGTGTAAGAGCCGGCTGCGCGCTGTAAGCGGGGCACAGAACGGCGGGAACAGGAGTCGCCTGTGAGCAGAAAAGAAACCTATGAGAACCGGACCTGGGACCTGCTGCTTCCGATCGCGGAGAAGCTGGGGATCACGCCCGTGGACGTCGAATATCTGAAGGAAGCGGGAGAGTACTACCTGCGCGTCTTCATCGATAAGGAAGGCGGCGTCACGATCGAGGACTGCGAGACGGTCACGCGGGAACTGAACCCGCTCCTCGACCGCGAGGATTACATCAGCGAGGCCTACATTCTGGAGGTCAGTTCTCCGGGACTGGGCAGGGTCATCAGAAGGCCCCGGGATTTCGAATATGCCCGCGGCCGGGAGGTGGAGCTCCATACCTACAGACCTGTGAACGGAAAGAAGGATTTCACCGGGATCCTCGGGGAGAAAGAGGGAAAGACCGTGATCCTTGAGACGGAGGAAGGACCGCTTTCCTTCGACCAGGGAGACATCTCCGTGATCCGGCTGACATTTGAAATATAAGAGGGAATACGGCGCACCGAGCGCCCGGGAGGTAATCATGAATAACGAGCTGAAGGAAGCAATCGAGATCCTGGAGAAGGAAAAAGGCATCAGCAAGGCGACCCTTCTGGATTCTATTGAGCAGTCCCTGATGCAGGCCTGCAAGGCGAATTTCGGAAAGAACGACAACATCAACGTGACCATCGATCCGGAGACCTGCGATTACCGCGTGACTGCGGAGAAGGAGGTCGTGGAGACCGAGGAGGATATCCTGGACGCCTCTTTGCAGGTCACGGTCGCCGAGGCCCGGAAGACTGATCCGGAAGCGGAGGCCGGCGACATCATCACGGTCGAGATCAATTCCAAGGCCTTCGGCCGCATCGCGACCCAGAACGCGAAGAACGTGATCCTTCAGCGCATCCGCGAAGAAGAACGCAATGTGGTCTACAATCAGTACAGCAACCGCCTGAAGACCGTGGTCTCCGGCGTCGTCCAGAGACAGCAGGGCAAGACCTATCTGATCAATCTGGGCAAGGCCGATGCCATGCTCAATGAAAATGAGCAGGTCAAGGGCGAGAAGTTCCAGACCGGCGACCGCGTCAAGGTCTACGTGATCGAGGTCAAGGGAACCTCCAGAGGCCCGAAGATCCTGGTCTCCCGCACGCATCCGGAGCTGGTCCGGAAGCTCTTCGAGGAGGAGGTCTCCGAGGTGAAGGACGGGACGGTCGAGATCCGCGGCATTTCCCGCGAGGCCGGCTCCCGCACCAAGATGGCCGTCTGGTCCAATAATCCGGACGTGGATCCGGTCGGTGCCTGTGTGGGCGTGAACGGCAGCCGCGTCGGCGCCGTGGTCAACGAGCTTCACGGCGAGAAGATCGACATCATCGCCTGGGACGAGAACCCCGCGTTCCTCATCGAGAACGCGCTGAGCCCGGCGAAGGTCATCTCCGTGGGCGCGGATCCCGACGAGCGGAGCGCGAAGGTCATCGTTCCGGACTACCAGCTGTCGCTCGCGATCGGCAAGGAAGGACAGAACGCCCGTCTTGCTGCCCGCCTGACCGGCTATAAGATCGATATCAAGTCCGAGACGCAGGCCCGCGAATCCGGCGATTTCGACGATATGTTCGTGGACGATTACGATGAGAACGGCGAGTATATCAACGATTTTGACGAGTATGACGAGTATGAATACACCGAAGAGGAAGCCGCAGAGGACGTGTCTGGGCTGCAGGGAATTGAAGAATAAAGACGAACTGATCCGCATCGTGCGGTCTCCGGAAGGCGAGGTCAGCGTGGATCTGACCGGAAAGAAGAACGGGCGCGGAGCCTATCTGTGCCGGCAGGCCTCCTGCCTGCAGAAGGCGGTGAAGAGCCGGGCGCTCGGCAGGGCGCTGAAGACGGAGATCCCGGCGGAGACCCTTGCACATCTGACGGAGGAGCTGAGCCGTGGATAACAGCCGGAAGGCGCTGAATCTGCTGGGCCTCGCCGAGAAGGCGGGCAAGCTGGCCAGCGGAGAGTTCCAGACAGAGACGGCGGTCAAAAAAGGAAGGGCGTATCTTGCGGTGATCGCGGAGGACGCCTCGGAAAATACCAGAAAGAAGTTCCGGTCGATGTGCGAATACCGGAACGTGCCCTGTATCGTGCGTTTCCGGAAGGAAGAGCTCGGACGGGCGGCCGGAAAGGACCTGCGGTCCTCCATGGCGGTTCTGGATGAACATCTTGCAGCGGCTTTCCGCAAAGCCGCGGGACGGGAAGAAGAATAAGCGGGCGGAAAAGGCCGCGCGGAGCGGCATTTTCTGCAGGCGAGGATACGAGGGAGAGGTATATGGCGAAAATCAAGGTTCATGAACTTGCAACGGAAGTTGGTAAGAAGAACAGGGAGATCATCGAGTATCTCTCGGGAAAGGGATATGACATCAAGACGGCTGTCAATCTCGTTCCCGAGGCGGAGATCGAGATCATCCGTGCAAAATTCGGAGCCGGACCCGGGGCCGAGGCGGGTGCGCCCGCTCCTGCAGCAAAGGCAGAGCCTGCTGCAAAGAGCCGGGAAGCGGCCGGAACAGCCGGAGAGGGCGGTGACGGTGCTGACAAGCCGAAGAAGAAGGGCATTATCCGCGTATTCCGCTCCCAGAATGCCTCTGAGCAGCTGCAGAGACGCAAAAAGCCCGCTCCGCCCGCACAGAAGCGTCCGGCGGCAGCGCCGGCTCCCGCTGCGCCTGCGGCCGAACTTGGAAAGGAAGCGGCGAAGACCGGACCGGCGGCCGCGCCCGTAAAGCCGGAAGTCCGGGAGGCGAAGCCTGCTCCGGAAGTGAGACCGGCCGCTCCCGTCCGGGAGGAACCGAAGGCCGCTCCGGCTGCGGAGAAGAAAGAAGCTGCTGCGGCAGCTCCTGTTTCCGCGCCTGTCCGGGAACCGGAAGAAAAGAAGGAAGCTCCGAAAGCGGCTCCTGCCGTTTCTGAGCCGGAGAAGAAGGAGACTGCGGCAGCGCCTGCACGCCCGGATGCGCGTCAGGAAGCGGCGGCTGCGCCGGCGCGTCCCCAGGAGGGAGCCCGTCCTGCGGCCGGAAGCGCTCCGCGCACCGGAACGGCTCCGCTTAGAAACAATGCCCAGCAGGGAGCGCCTGCCCGCAGAAGCGACGGCGTATCCCGCGGCAGGGACAACCAGGGCTATGCGGGAAGAGACCGCGGCCAGGGAAGAGGACAGGACAGCCGTACCGGGTCCTCCCGCCCGTCCTACGGTCAGAACAGACCGCAGGGAGACCGCACGGGAAGCCGTCCGCCCTACGGCCAGAACAGGGCGCAGGGAGACCGCACGGGAAGCCGTCCGCCTTACGGCCAGAACAGACCGCAGGGAGACCGCACGGGAAGCCGTCCGCCTTACGGCCAGAACAGACCGCAGGGAGAGCGTACGGGAAACCGTCCGTTCGACCGCAGCGGCAGCCGTCCGTCCTTCGGACAGGGCGGTGCAAGGCCTGCGGGACGTCCCGCTTCTTCGGGCGGCGACGGTGCGCTTGCCCACAAGACGACCCGTGATTTCCACAAGGACGGCAAAGAGCGCGAGAGGAACCGCGAGGAGAAGCGCGAGCAGGGCTTCGGCGCTGACGGAAGCAGACGCCCGAATCAGGGCAGAAAGCAGTTCAACCGCGTTCCCAAGGCGCTTCAGGGCAAGCACAATACGGGGCGCACGGAGACCGTGAAGGAAGCCGTGACCGAGATCCGCGTGCCGGAGCGCATTACCGTCCGCGAACTGGCGGAGCGCATGAAGCTTCAGGCCGCTGCCCTTGTCAAGGAACTGTTCATGAAGGGCCAGATGGTCACGGTGAATCACGAGATCACCTATGAGCAGGCGGAAGAACTCGCGATGGATCACGACATCATCTGCGAGAAGGAAGAAAAGGAAGACGTTATCGGCGAGCTTCTGAAGGAAGAGGCCGAGTCCGAGGAGACCATGGTGACCAGACCTCCTGTCGTCTGCGTCATGGGCCACGTCGACCACGGCAAGACCTCGCTTCTGGACGCGATCCGCGACACGCACGTCACCGACCGCGAGGCCGGCGGCATTACCCAGCATATCGGCGCCTATATGGTCTCGGTCAAGGGACAGAAGATCACCTTCCTGGATACCCCGGGCCACGAGGCGTTTACCGCGATGCGTATGCGCGGCGCGAATTCCACGGATATCGCGGTCCTGGTCGTGGCGGCGGACGACGGCGTCATGCCCCAGACCGTGGAGGCGATTAATCACGCGAAAGCGGCTGGCGTGGAGATCATCGTCGCTGTCAACAAGATCGATAAGCCCAGCGCCAACGTGGAGCGGGTGAAGCAGGAGCTGTCCGAGTACGGCCTCGTGGCCGAGGACTGGGGCGGCGAGACCGTCTTCTGCCCGGTGTCCGCGAAGACCCGGGAGGGTATCGACAACCTCCTGGAAATGATCCTTCTGACCTCGGAAATGCACGAACTGAAGGCCAATCCCGACCGGAACGCACGCGGTCTGGTCCTGGAGGCGCGGCTCGACAAGGGCAGAGGCCCGGTCGCGTCGATCCTCATCCAGAAGGGGACGCTGCATCAGGGCGATTTCATTGCCTGCGGCGCGGCTTACGGCAAGGTCCGCGCGATGACCGACGAGAACGGCAAGCGCCTCCAGAAGGCGACTCCGTCGATGCCGGTGGAGATCATCGGCCTGTCCTCGGTCCCGGAGGCCGGCGAAGTGCTGGTGGCCCTGGATTCCGACCGGGAAGCCAAGGATTTCGCGGCTGTCTTCGTAAACGAGGGCAAGAAGAACCTGATCGAAGAGACGAAGACCCAGATGTCCCTCGACGATCTGTTCAACCAGATCAGGGAGGGGAACCTCAAGGAACTGCCGATCGTCGTCAAGGCGGACGTGCAGGGCTCTGTGGAGGCGGTATCCCAGTCTCTGCTGAAGCTCTCCAACGAGGAAGTCGTCGTCAAGGTGATCCACGGCGGCGTCGGCACCATCACGGAATCCGACGTGACGCTGGCATCTGCTTCCAACGCGATCATCATCGGCTTCAACGTCCGTCCGGACGCGACGGCCAAGGCGATCGCGGATACCCAGAAGGTGGACATCCACCTCTACAACGTCATTTATGAGGCGATCGAGGACGTGGAGCGGGCCCTCAAGGGCATGCGCGCGGCGGTCTACGAGGAGAAAATCCAGGGACACGCCGAGATCCGCCAGATGTTCCGCGCCTCCAGCATCGGCAATATCGCCGGCGCCTATATCAAAGACGGTATCTTCACCAGATCCTCGAAGGTCCGCGTCTTCCGGAAGGAAGAGAAGATCTACGAGGGCGAGCTGGCATCGCTCAAGCGCTTCAAGGACGACGTTAAGGAAGTCCGCGAGGGCTACGAGTGCGGTTTCGTCTTCAAGGACTGGGGCGATTTCGACGTCGAGGATACGGTCGAAGCCTATATCATGGTCGAGGTGCCCAGAGAATGAGAAAGAGAAGTCCCAAGAACCTCAGGGTCAGCCAGGAGGTCGCGCGTGAGCTTTCGGTGATCATACGCGGCCTCAAGGATCCCCGCATCGGCCTGATGACGTCCGTCATGGACGCGGAGGTCGCGCCGGACCTGAAGACCTGCAAGGTCTACATCAGCGTTCTCGGAAGCGAGGAAGAGCAGCAGGAGACCATGCGGGGGCTGAAGTCCGCCGAGGGCTTCATCCGCAGGGAACTTGCCAGGGGGCTGAATCTCCGCAACACGCCGGAACTGACCTTTGTCCTGGACCGGTCCATCGAGCGGGGGATCCGCATGTCGAAGCTGATTGATGAGGTCTCGAATGCACAATCTGAGTGAAATACTGAGCGGGCCCGGAAGAAGCATCGCGATCGCCGGCCACGTCCATCCGGACGGGGACTGCATCGGAAGCTGCGTCGGGCTTCTGCTTTATATTGAAGAAAATTATCCGCAGCACCGGGCGGCTGTGTTTCTGGAGGAAACGAAGGGAGCGCTTCTTTTTCTGACGGAAGGAAGAGGGATCCGCTCCGCAGTGCCGGAAGGAATGCAGTTCGACCAGCTGATCCTCTGCGACGTGAGCAGCCCCGACCGCATCGGCGTCTGTCCGGAACTGCTCGCCGCGGTCGAAGACACGGTCTCGATCGACCACCACATCAGCAATCCCGGGATCTGCCGGATCAATCACATCGAGCCGGAGGCCAGCTCCTGCTCGGAGGTGCTGGCGGGCCTCATGGACGCGGAGCGCATTTCCCCGGAGGCAGCGGAGGCGCTGTACACCGGCATTGTCCACGACAGCGGCGTATTCCAGTACGGAAGCACGTCGCCGCGCACCATGCGCACGGCCGCGATGCTGATGGAGAAGGGGATCCCGTTCTCCCGGATCATTCAGGAGAGCTTTTTCGCCCGCTCCTTCGCGGAGAGCCGGGCGCTGGGCTTCGTCCTGTCCCGGGCGGAGCTTTCCGGCGGGGGACTTCTGGCTGTCGGCAGCATCACCGCGGCGGAAATGCAGGAGATCGGCGCGGGCCTGCCGGATCTGGACGGGATCGCTGCCCAGCTGCGGCTGATCCGCGGCACGGAGGCGGCGGCATTTTTCTACGAGACGGCGCCGGGAAGCGTCAAGGTCTCCCTCCGGAGCACGAATTATCTCAATGTATCGGAGCTCGCCGGAAGGTTCGGAGGCGGAGGCCACGTGCGCGCTGCGGGATGTACGCTCTCCGGGACGGTGGAGGAAGCGAAGGCGGCTCTTGTGCCCGTGCTCCTTGACGCGCTGTCCGAAGGCGGCGCTCCGGCTCTTTAAGGAAATACGAAACGGATGATAAACGGAGTCTTAAATGTGCGCAAGGAGCCCGGAATGACCTCCTTCTCGGTGGTGTCCCGGGTGCGCAGGATCTTTGATCAGAAAAAAGTAGGACACACCGGCACGCTCGATCCGGATGCGGAGGGCGTGCTGGTCGTCTGTCTCGGGCGGGCGACCCGCCTGGTGGAGCGTCTCGCGCTGGGAACGAAGACCTACGAGGCGGTGCTTCTTCTGGGCGTCACCACAGATACGCAGGACAGTTCCGGCACCGTTCTCGGCACGTCCCCTGTGACGGTGACCGAAGCGGAGGCGGCGGAAGCGGTGCTCTCCTTTGCGGGCGTTCAGCAGCAGACGCCGCCGATGTATTCCGCCCTCAAGGTGGACGGAAAGAAGCTCGTGGATCTGGCCCGGCGGGGCATTGAGGTCGAGCGGAAGAGCCGGCAGGTGGAATTCAGTGAGATGGAGATCCTGGACGTGGCGCTTCCGCGGGTCCGCTTCCGCGTCACCTGCACGCACGGGGCCTATATCCGGACCCTCTGCAGCGATATCGGGGAGAAGCTCGGCTGCGGCGGCGTCATGGAGCACCTGATCCGGACCCGGACCGGGGAATTCCTTCTCACGGACGCCCTGACGCTTGCCGAGATCGAGGCGCGGAAGAAGGAGGAGGATGCCGAAGGCAGAAAGGGCGCCTACACGTTCGTCCGCCCGGTGGAATCCTTTTATGAAGATCTTCCCTGCATCATTCTTCCGGAGGAACTGGTCCGGCCTGTGCTGAACGGGAACCAGGTGAAAAAATCCGATTTTCCGGACCGCTTAAAGGGGATCCGGAACGGGCAGGAGATCCGCCTGCGCACGCCGGAAGGCGCGTTCGTGGGCATTTTCCGGCTGGATAAGGGCCTTGTCCGCACCGTGAAATACTATTACGACTGACTGATTTTTGGAGATGGACCTATGATTATATTCCAGGATCTGGAGACCATCTGTGTCTCCGAACCCTGTGTCGTCACCATCGGCAAGTTCGACGGCATCCACCGCGGACACGCCGAGCTTATCCGCGCTGCCAGGCGCTTCGCGGACGCCTGCCCGGAGCCGGTCTCCGTGGCGGTCTTTACCTTCGACACCTCCTCGGCGACGCTTCTGACCGCAAAGGAGCGCCGGGCGTATCTCTCAAAGCTGGGCGCCGACGTGCTCGTCGAGTGCGAATTCGGCCCGCAGCTGATCACGATGGAGGCGGGGGACTTTGTCCGGGATATTCTGAAGGACCGGCTGCGGATGTGCCACGCGGTGACCGGGGAGGATTTCCGCTTCGGCTATGAGCGCCGCGGAGATCCTGCCTTTCTGCTGGAGGCGGGCAGATCCTGCGGCTTTACGGCGGAGACAGTCCCTGCGGTGGAGTACAGGGGCAGCAAGATCTCCAGCACGCGGATCCGCGAGGCGCTTCAGCAGGGGAAGATGGAAGAGGTGCAGGATATGCTGGGCTTTCCGTTTTTCGTGACCGGGGAGATCATCCACGGGCGGCAGCTCGGGCGGACCATCGGTGTCCCCACCACCAACCTGATCCCGGGGAGAGGCAAGCTCCTCCCGCCCAACGGCGTATACTGCTCCCGCTCCTTCGCGGGCGGCGAACAGTTCCGCGGCATCACGAACATCGGGACGAAGCCTACCGTCGAGGGCGGCTTCGTCGGTGTGGAGACCTACCTCTTCGACTGCTCGGAGGATCTCTACGGCGCGAGCCAGAAGGTGGAGCTGCTGCATTTCGTGAGGCCGGAACAGAAGTTCCGGGACCTTAAGGAGCTGAAGGAGCGCATCCGCCTGGATGAGGAGGAGGGCAGGACCTTCTTCCGGACCGGGGAAACGGCAGGAATTCCGGGGGATTCCTGAGGAATCGTGCTTGACGGATCCGCATTCCCTGTGCTATACTTGCAGACGCTATGATCAGTTACCTTCATTCGGTGGACGGACACTCCTGACCTCCGCTTAATGAAAGGCGAACAAAAAGAGATATAAAGGAGAATCATCATGATCGCAAAAGAGAAAAAGCAGGAAATCATGCAGGCTTATGCCAGAACAGAGGGCGACACCGGTTCGCCGGAGGTGCAGGTCGCGGTCCTTACCGCCCGCATCAACGAGCTGACAGCTCATCTGAAGGCGAATCCGAAGGATCATCATTCCAGACGGGGTCTGCTGAAAATGGTCGGACAGAGAAGAAGCCTGCTCGGCTATCTGAAGAAGAAGGATATCAACAGATATCGTTCTCTGATCGAGAGACTCGGACTCAGAAAGTAACACCAGACAAGGGCAGGGCGACCTGCCCTTCTTTCACGTTTTCAGGACAGAGCGCGGAAGGCTTTTATGAGTCAGTCAGATACATATTTTTCAAACACGCCCAATCGGGCAGAAGGAAGGAACGGAATGGGAGATTACAAGAGCTTTTCAATGGAACTTGGCGGCAGAACGCTGACGGTCGACATCGGACGTGTCGGCAAGCAGGCTAACGGCTGCTGCTTCATGCACTACGGCGAGACAGTGGTCCTTTCCACTGCCACCGCCTCCAAAAAGCCGAGGGACGGGATCGATTTCTTCCCGCTCTCCGTGGATTTTGAAGAAAAGATGTATGCCGTCGGCAAGATCCCGGGCGGCTTCAACAAGAGAGAGGGCAAGCCCAGCACGCACGCCGTGCTGACCAGCCGCGTCATCGACCGGCCGATGCGCCCGCTGTTCCCGAAGGATTACCGCAATGACGTGACCCTCAACAACCTGGTCATGTCCGTCGATCCGGAGTGCGATCCGGAGGTCGTCGCGATGCTCGGCTCCGCGCTTGCGACCAGCATTTCCGACATCCCCTTCGACGGCCCCTGCGCCATGACCCAGATGGGCCTGGTGGACGGCGAGTTCGTGGTCAACCCGGGATATGAGCTGAAGTCGAAGTCCGACCTGCAGCTGACGGTGGCCTCCACCCGCGACAAGGTCATCATGATCGAAGCCGGAGCCAACGAGCTTCCGGAGGCGAAGATGATCGAGGCGATCTACAAGTGCGACGAGGTCAACCGGGAGATCATTCAGTTCTTCGATACCATCATCGCGGAGTGCGGCAAGCCGAAGCACGACTACGAGCACTATGAGATCCCCGCGGAGCTGAACGAAGCGCTGCGCGCGGTCTGCCCGCCCGAAGAGATGGAAGGCGTGGTCTTCACGGACGACAAGCAGCAGCGCGAGAACAACGTCGCGGCTGTCCGCGCGAAGTTCGAGGAGCAGTACGGCGAGAACGCGGAGTGGATGGCGCTCATCGACGACGCGCTGTATCAGTATGAGAAGAAGACGGTCCGCAAGATGATCCTCAAGGATCAGAAACGCCCGGACGGCCGCGCGATCACCCAGATCCGTCCGCTGGCCGCCGAAGTCGACCTGATCCCCAGAGCCCACGGCTCCGCCATGTTCACCAGAGGCCAGACCCAGATCTGCGACTGCGTGACCCTGGCTCCGCTGTCCGAGGCACAGCGCATCGAG
>ONST01000154.1 GCA_900320575.1 uncultured Eubacteriales bacterium | reverse complement strand
CTTCTTGCGGTCTCGCGGGGGACCGGCATGGACACCACCTCGATCATGAACGCGGTGATCTCCCTGGTCCCTTCCGGACTGAAGAGCTACGTGACGGCCATCGTCAACGAGGTCTACACGAAGTCGTTCAGCCTCGTGCCGGTCTCGGTGCTGATCCTTTTGTGGTCGGCAGCCAAGATCGTCCACGCTCTGACCGGCGGGCTCAATGTGATCAGCAGGGTGGAGGAGACGCGCGGCTTTCTGTTCCTGCGGATCCGGTCCATGCTCTTTGTGGTCGGTTTTCTGGTCGTTCTGATCCTGGGGCTCGTTCTCCATGTGTTCGGGACGAACATCCTGGATTATCTGCAGAACGGTACGGGCTTTTTCAGCGACCTGCTGGAATTCGTGTATTACTTCCGGCAGCTGTTCGGCTATGCGGGCCTGATCGGTGTCTTTCTGCTGATCTACAAGGTGCTGCCCAACTGCCGCTACACCTTCCGCAGCCAGCTGCCGGGGGCGCTGATCGTCTCCACGATCTGGATGTTCTTTTCTTATCTGATGTCGCTCTATTACGAGCACAACCGGAATTTCAATACCATTTACGGAAGTATGACGGGCGTGATCCTCGCCATGATCTGGCTGTATTTCTGTATGTATTTTCTGCTGTTCGGGGCGGAGCTCAACCGGATCCTCTATGAAGATCCGGAGGAGAACGTCATCGTCACCACCATCGAGGGGATGAAGGACGCGAGCGCCACGCGTCAGCGGGAGATCCAGGACGTGATCGGCCGGAACGAGAGGCGCAGAAGGCAGCCCTTCAGAAATTATCAGCCGGAGGATATCGAGATCCCCTGGCTGAATGAACGAGATATCAGGCTTTAGGAGGCATTTGTTATGAGCACTTTGGAGCAGAAGGTAGGACAGATCCGGGAAGAAGCGATGAATGCGCTTCTCGGCGCGGACGGCATGGACCGTCTCAACGAGATCCGCGTCGCTTATCTCGGAAAGAAGGGCACGCTGACGGCGGTCCTCAAGGGCATGAAGGACGTGACTCCGGAGGAGCGCCCGAAGGTCGGCAAGTGGGTCAACGACGCCCGCGAGCAGATCGAAGGCCGCATCGAGGAGATCCGCGCGCGCCTCGAGGAGGAGAAGCTGGAGGCGCGTCTGGAAGCCGAAGCCATTGACGTGACGCTGCCTGCCAGAAAGCAGAAGAGAGGCCACCGCCATCCGAATACGATCGCGCTCGAGGAGGTCGAGCGGATCTTCGTCGGCATGGGCTACGAGGTCGTGGAAGGCCCGGAAGTGGAGTATGACGAGTACAATTTCACGAAGCTGAACATTCCGGCCAACCACCCGGCAAAGGATGAGCAGGATACCTTCTACATCACGGACGAGATCCTGCTCCGCACCCAGACTTCCCCGGTGCAGGCCCGCATCATGGAGCAGGGAAAGCTTCCGATCCGCATGATCGCTCCGGGACGCGTCTTCCGCTCGGATGAAGTGGACGCGACCCATTCGCCGTCCTTCCATCAGATCGAGGGCCTGGTCATCGACAGGAACATCACCTTCTCGGATCTGAAGGGCACGCTGGATCTCTTCGCCAAGGAACTGTTCGGACCGGATACGAAGACCAAGTTCCGGCCGCATCATTTCCCCTTCACGGAGCCTTCCGCGGAGGTGGACGTTTCCTGCTTCAAATGCGGCGGCAGGGGCTGCCGTTTCTGCAAGGGTTCCGGCTGGATCGAGATCCTCGGCTGCGGCATGGTGCATCCGCACGTGCTGGAGATGTGCGGAATTGACCCGGAGGAGTACCAGGGCTTCGCGTTCGGCGTGGGCCTTGAGCGCATCGCCCTTCTCAAGTATGAGATCGACGATATGCGGCTCCTCTATGAAAATGACGCCCGTTTTCTGCAGCAGTTCTGATTGACACCGTGCCGGAAGGAGAATTATACAGCTATGAATACATCGTTATCCTGGATTAAAAGCTATGTGCCGGACCTCGACGTGACACCGCAGGAATACTGCGACGCCATGACGCTGTCCGGGACCAAGGTCGAGGGCTGTGAATGCCTGGACCGTGATCTTGATAAAATCGTCGTCGGAGAAGTGAAGTCCTGCGTGCCGCATCCGGATTCCGACCATCTGCATGTCTGCATGGTGGACGTCGGATCCGGCGAGCCGATCCAGATCGTCTGCGGAGCGCCCAACGTCGCCGCGGGCCAGAAGGTCCCGGTGGTGCTGGACGGCGGCCGTGTGGCCGGATCAAAGGACGGAAACGCGGCAGAGGGCGGCATTCTCATTAAGAAGGGCAAGCTGCGCGGCGTGGAATCGAACGGCATGATCTGCTCCATCGAAGAGCTGGGCAGCACCCGCGAGCTCTATCCGGAAGCGCCGGAATACGGCATTTACGTCTTCCCGGAGGATACGCCTGTCGGAGCGGACGCCGTAGAGCTTCTCGGCCTTCACGACGCAGTTATCGAATATGAGATCACCTCCAACCGCGTGGACTGCTACAGCGCCATCGGCATCGCCCGCGAAGCGGCCGCCACCTTCGGAAAGGAATTCCATAAGCCGGAGCCGAAGGAGACCGGAAACAGCGAAGACGTGAACGACTACATCTCCGTCGAGGTCGAGGATCCGCAGCTCTGCCCGCGCTTCACCGCCCGCGTCGTGAAAAATGTAAAGCTCGCTCCCTCGCCGAAGTGGATGCAGAGACGCCTGGCTTCCAACGGCATCCGCCCGATCAACAATGTCGTGGATATCACCAACTACATCATGGAAGAGTACGGCCAGCCGATGCACTCCTATGATTACGACACCATCCGCGGCCATAAGATCGTCGTCAAATGCGCGCAGGACGGCGAGACCTTCCGCACCCTGGACGGCCAGGACCGGAAGCTCGATCAGAACGTGCTGATGATCTGCGACGGCGAGCGCTACGTGGGCATCGCCGGCATCATGGGCGGCGAGGATTCCATGATCACCGACGACGTGAAGACCGTGCTCTTCGAGGCGGCCTGCTTCGACGGCACCAACGTGCGTCTGTCTTCGAAGCGCATCGGTCTGCAGACCGACGCCTCCCAGAAGTTCGACAAGGGCCTCGACCCCAATACCGCCCGGGAAGCCATCGACCGCGCCTGCGAGCTCATGGAGGAGTTCGGCGCCGGCGAAGTGGTCGGAGGCTGCGTGGACGTCTATCCTGTGAAGCGGGAGCCGGTGGAGATCCCCTTCGAGCCGGAGAAGATCAACCGCCTGCTTGGCACCTCCTTCTCCGAAGAGGAGATGATCGGCTATTTCGAGGCCGCGGATCTCATTTATGACCGCGAAAGACGGGTCGTCATCGCTCCGACCTTCCGTCAGGATCTGCACCGGATGTGCGATCTTGCGGAGGAGGTCGCACGGTTCTCCGGCTACGACCGGATCCCGACGACGCTGCCGGCGGGCGAGGCCACAGCCGGCGGCCTGCAGTTCGCGATGCAGCTCCAGGGCATTGCCCGGGATACTGCGGAGAGCTGCGGCTTCAGCCAGGGCTACTGCTACAGCTTCGAGTCCCCGAAGGTCTTTGACCGGCTGCTGTTCCCCGAGGATGCGCCGGAGCGGAAGACCATCGAGATCCGCAACCCGCTGGGACCGGATTTCTCGATCATGCGCACCACGTCCCTCAACGGCATGCTGGTGTCGCTGGCGACCAACTACAACCGCCGGAACAAGTCCGTGCGCCTCTACGAGCTGGGCAACGTCTACATCCCAAAGAGCCTGCCGGTGACCGAACTTCCCGACGAGCGCATGAAGTTTACGCTCGGCATGTACGGCGAAGGCGATTTCTTCGATCTCAAGGGCGTCGTGGAGCTCTTCTTCGATAAGCTGGGACTGAAGGAGAAGGCGGAGTACCGCACGGATGAAAAGCTGCCGTATTTCCATCCGGGACGCCAGGCGAAGATCTGGTATCAGGGCGTCCCGGTCGGCGAGATCGGTGAGATCCATCCGAAGGCGGCGGCGAACTATTCGATCAAGGAGCGCGTCTATGCGGCGGTCCTCGACATGAAGAATCTCGAGGCCTTCGCGACCTTCGACCGCAAGTATGCGGGAATTGCCCGCTTCCCGGCGGTCACCAGGGACATTTCCATGATCGTTCCCAAGGCGGTCACCGCGGCTGAGATCGAGAAGGTCATCGCGCAGCGGGGCGGAAAGCTCCTGGAGCACTACGAGCTGTTCGATCTTTACGAAGGCGCGCCGATCCTGCCCGGATTCAAGTCCATGGCATACTCGCTGACCTTCCGCCATAAGGAGAAGACGCTGGAAGAGGCGGAAGTCGCTTCCGCGATGAAGAAGATCCTCAACGGCCTGGAGAATATGCAGATCGAGCTTCGAAAGTAAGGATTAATCATTATATGGAAATATATGTACTGAGACATGGGACCACGGACTGGAACCGCACCCATCGCCTTCAGGGATGGACGGACCGCCCCCTCGATGAGGAGGGCGTTCGTCTTGCCCGGGAAGTGGGAGAGGCCTGGAAGGATCTGACCTTCGACCGCTGCTACTCGAGCCCCTTAAAGCGCGCCTGGGATACCGCCCGGTACGCGCTGGGAGAGCGGGATCTGCCCATCATTCCGGACGACCGCATCAAGGAAATGCATTTCGGCGAGTGGGAAGGAATGAACGGAATGAAGCGCGGCAGTACCAACGAGGAGGTCGCGCAGGCGCTCCGCTTTGACCTGCAGAACTACAGAACGCCGCCGGGAGGGGAGTCCATCGAAGAACTGCTCGGACGCACGACGGAGTTCCTCAAGGAGCTGCTTTCCGATCCGGAAAATGAAGACCGCCGGATCCTGGTCTCCACTCACGGCGGCGCCGGAAGGGCGCTGATGCACGCGGTCTGGGGCGGAGACGATTTCTGGCACGGACGGATCCCGCCCAACTGCTCGGTCTGCATCATCTATGCGGAACAGGGCAGGATCACAGGCTGGGAGCAGGACGTGATCTTCTATCAGGAAGAGGTAAAGGACTATTACGCGCAATGAAGACTTCTGATTTTTATTACGAGCTGCCGGAGGAGCTGATCGCGCAGGATCCGCTCGCTGACCGCTCGTCCTCGCGCCTCATGCATCTGGACCGCCGGACCGGAGAGACGGAGCACGGTGTGTTCCGCGACATCGGGAAATACCTGCGTCCCGGGGATACGCTGGTCATCAATGACACGAAGGTGATCCCGGCGCGCCTTTACGGGGAGCGCGATCAGACCGGCGGAAAGGTCGAGATCCTGCTCCTCAAAAGGCTGTCCGATACGGACTGGGAGACGCTGGTGAAACCGGGAAAGAAGTGCCGTCCGGGCTCGGTCATCCGCTTCGGCAAACAGGATGAGAGCGGAAAATGGCCGCTTACAGGCGAGATCCTGGAGATCCTGGAAGAAGGAAACCGGAGAGTGCGCTTCACCTACGAGGGCATTTTCGAGGAAGTGCTGCTTTCTCTGGGCGAAATGCCGCTGCCTCCGTACATTCACCACCGTCTTAAGGATCAGGACCGCTACAATACGGTCTACGCTACTTATGACGGGTCTGCGGCCGCCCCGACCGCAGGGCTGCATTTTACAAAGGAACTGCTCCGGGAGCTCGAGGAGAAGGGCGTCCGCATCGCTCGGGTGACCCTGCACGTCGGCCTCGGGACCTTCCGCCCGGTCAAGGCGGAGGAGATCACGGACCACCACATGCACTCCGAGTTCTACATCGTGACGGAGGAGGCGGCGGAGCTCATCAATTCCACGAAAAAGAACGGCGGGCGGGTGATCTGCGTCGGGACCACCTCCTGCAGGACAGTGGAGTCTGCCGCGGACGAAAACGGCACCGTACACGCCGGCAGCAGCTGGACCAGCATTTTCATCTATCCCGGCTACACGTTCAGGGTCATGGACGGACTGATCACGAACTTCCATCTTCCGGAATCCACGCTGGTGATGCTGGTCTCGGCTTTCGCGGGACGGGAGAACGTGCTTGCGGCCTATGAGGAGGCGGTGCGGGAGAGGTACCGGTTCTTCAGCTTCGGGGACGCGATGGTGATCGAGTGAATCAAAGGAGATCCTTCCGATGAAACGGTCAGATGTTTACTGTGAAGAGGATTATTTCCTGAGAGCGCCGTCTTTTGATACGCTCGTCTACCGGGCTGTCAGGGAGATCCCGCGGGGAAAGGTCGCGACCTATGGACAGATCGCGCGCATCGCGGGCCATCCCGGCGCCGCACGGGCGGTGGGTAACGCACTCCACAGAAATCCTGACAGTTCCGGAACTCCCTGCTACCGGGTAGTCAGCGCCCGGGGGGACTTGAGCGGCGCTTTCGCGTTCGGCGGGATCGGCGTTCAGCGTGACCGTCTTCTCGCTGACGGGGTGGAGGTCGTCAATTACCGGGTGGATCTGAAGCGGTACCAGTGGAGGCCTGACCGGTAACCGGATCAGAAATTGGAATCCGGGACCATACGGAGGGGAAAGGAACGGACATGAAAACGCTTTGCCTGTATTATACCAGAACGAACAGCACGAAGAAGGCAATGGAACGTCTGGCGGAGCTGACCGGCGCTGATCTTGCGGAATATACGGACGGGAAGGACCGGAGCGGCTGGCTGGGATATCTCGGCGCCTGCATTGCCTCGATGAAAAAGACTTTTCCGAAAGTCCATATTAAAGGAGAGCCGGACCTTCGTACCTACGACCGGGTCGTGATCGGCATGCCTGTCTGGGCGGAAGCTCCCAGTGTGGTCGGAAGAGCGTTCATCCGAAAGTACCGGAAAAAGCTTCCGGATCAGGTGTACTACGCGGTCACTCACATGGCGAAAACGGAATATACGGAGAAGATCAAAGCGATGGATCGGCTGCTCGGAAGACCGTCGGCAGGCCAGGTCTCTCTGCGCACGAAGGATCACGATTTTCTGCAGGACGTGGAGGCGTTCGCGAAAGTGCTGCAGCAGGCGGATTTATGAGACGCCATTCTTGGCGTCTCAGACAGTTGGATTTTTCTTTCACAAGG
>ONST01000066.1 GCA_900320575.1 uncultured Eubacteriales bacterium | reverse complement strand
TTCGGGAAGAAGCTGACGGATCTGCTGCAGTTCGTGACGGTGGACCGGATCGCCATCAACCAGGCGAAGAACCGCCTGAAGGTGTATCTGACCTCGCCGAACTGGATGAAGAAGCAGTATCTGTATCAGATCCGGGACGCCATCAAAGAACAGATCTTCGCGGAGACGGACATGGAGGTCGTGATCGTCGAGCATTTCGAGCTGTCGTCCTCCTACACGCCGGAGATCTTTTATAAGCTTTACCGCCCCAGCATGCTGCTGGAGCTGAAGACGCAGAGCCCGCTCCTTCACCAGCTGCTTTTGACCGCGGAGGTGGAATTCGGTCCGGAGGAGGCGAAGGTCAAAGTGCCGGGGAGCCTTCTGGCCGAAGAGCGCTCCGGGGACCTGATGGAGTATCTGGATAAGGTCTTCCGGCAGCGGGCCGGCTTTGAACAGACGGATTTTTCCCTGGAGATCCAGGAGCCGGTGCAGCTGAGCCTCTTCGAGGACGGGGAACAGGAGATCCGCGAGCGGGTGCGCAGCATCCGGAAGCGCCGGGAGGAGAAGGCGGAGGAGCCGAAGGAGGAGAAGAAGCTCCCGAAAAAAGAGGAAAAACGTTACCGGAAACAGGGGCTCACCAAGGACCCCACGGTGATCTACGGCCAGAATTTCAGCGAGGAGCCCATCCCCATGGACCAGCTGGGAGAGGATCCCAGAGAGGTCACGGTCCGCGGCGAGGTCTGCGGCGCAGAGAGCCGCACGACGCGCTCGGAGCGGGTCATTTACACGGTGACCCTCACGGATTATACGGATTCCCTGCGCATGAAGCTCTGGTTCGACCCGGCGGACATGCCGGAGGTCGAGGCCATGTTCAAAAAGGGAGCCGCCTTCTGTGTGCACGGCATGATGGATTTCGACCCCTTTGACAAGGAAATGATGCTCAAAAGCGTTTACGGCATCAAGAAGATCGCGCCGTTCCATCTGCCGCGGGAGGATCATTCCCGGGAGAAGCGGGTGGAGCTGCACTGCCACACCAAGATGTCCGATATGGACGCGGTCTCCTCGGCCACCGATATCATCAAACAGGCCTATCATTTCGGCATGAAGGCTCTGGCGATCACCGACCACGGCGTCGTACAGGCCTTCCCGGAGGCCCATAAGGCGAAGGGCGGCAAGGGAGGGATCCCCAAAGATGCCGATTTCAAGGTCATTTACGGCATGGAAGCCTATCTGGTGGACGACACCAAGAGCCTGGTGAGCGGGGAGCTCGCCGGCAATGTGCACGACCCGGTGGTGGTCTTTTCCACGGTCACGACCGGCCAGAGCCCGGTGAGCCACGAGATCATCGAGATCAGTGCCAGGAGGATCGCCGACGGGCGCGTCCAGGAGGAGTTCTCTTCTCTTGTGAAGCCGGTGCGGCCGATCCCCTTCTCCATCCAGACGGAGACCGGGATCACCGACGATATGGTGGCTTCCTCCCCGGACCTTCTGGACGTGATCCAGGACTTTTTCGCGTTCGCGGAGGATCTGCCGCTGGTGGCCTACGACTGCGACCAGGAGATCAACTTCCTGATGGCGGCCGCGGAGCAGCTCGGCATTTCCTGGAAGTGCCGGACCTGGGTGGACGTCCCTTCCGTGACCCGGTACCTGGTGCCGGATATCGGGCGGATCCGCTTTGACCGGCTGGCGAAGCATCTGAAGGTACCCTGCCAGGACACCATGCGGGCGTTTCCTCGCGCGCAGTGCATGGCGCTGGTGTATCTGAAGCTGCTGGATCTGATGGACCGGCAGGGGATCGCGACCTTTGCGGATCTCAACAGCGCCGGTACGGTCTCGCCGGACCGCATCCGGAACCTCAAGTATTATCACGCGATCCTTCTCGCGAAAAATGAGACCGGGCGCAGAAATCTCTACACCCTGGTCTCGGAGTCGCATCTGAACTATTTCAAGCTGCGCCCGCGGGTACCGAAGAGCCTGCTCAACCAGTACCGCGACGGCCTGATCCTGGGCTCTGCCTGCTCGGCAGGGGAGCTCTATTCGGCGATCCTTGCCGGAAAGAGCGACGCGGAGATCGCCCGGATCGTGGATTACTACGATTATCTGGAGATCCAGCCCACGGGCAACAACAACTATCTCCTCGGGGAGCCGCGGAGCGGCATGCATGTGGAGGAGGATCTCCGGGAGATCAACCGGAAGATCGTGCGGCTCGGCGAGCAGTTCCGGAAGCCGGTCTGCGCCACCTGCGACGTGCATTTCCTCAATCCGGAGGATGCCATTTACCGCTCCATCATCCAGGCAGGCCACGGCTTTAAGGAAGAGGGCGGACAGCCGCCGCTCTTTCTGCGGACCACGGAGGAAATGCTGGAGGAATTCGCCTATCTCGGCGAGGAGAAGGCCCGCGAGGTGGTCATCACCAATACGAACCTGATCGCGGACCGGATCGAGGCCATTTCCCCGATCCATCCGGACAAGTGCCCGCCGACCATCCCCCACGCCGAAGAGGACCTGGAGGAGATGTGCTACGCCAAGGCGAAGCGCTGGTACGGGGATCCGCTGCCGGAGGTGGTGCGGGAGCGGCTGGACCGCGAGCTGACCTCGATCATCAAGAACGGCTACGCCGTCATGTATATCATCGCCCAGAAGCTGGTGAAAAAATCCAACGACGACGGGTATCTGGTGGGCTCCAGAGGCTCGGTCGGCAGCTCCTTCGTGGCGACGATGGCGGACATCACCGAGGTGAACCCGCTGGCGCCGCACTACCGGTGTCTCAACCCGAACTGTCTCTACAGCGATTTCGAGAGCGAGGAGCCGGTGGCCGCGCACATCGACGGCCGCTGCGGCTGTGACATGCCGGACAAGGTCTGTCCGAAGTGCGGGCGGCCGCTCTTTAAAGACGGCTTCGACATTCCGTTCGAGACCTTCCTGGGATTTGCGGGCAACAAGGAGCCGGATATCGACCTGAATTTCTCGGGAGACGAGCAGAACGTGGCCCAGGCCTATACGGAGGTGATCTTCGGCAAGGGCCAGACCTTCAAGGCCGGGACCATCGGCACGGTCGCGGACAAGACGGCCTACGGCTACGCGATGCACTATTTTGAGGAGCGGGGCATCACCAAGAAGCCCTGCGAGCTGGAGCGCCTGGCAAAGGGCTGCGTAGGGGTCCGCAGGACCACCGGCCAGCATCCGGGGGGCGTTATCGTTCTGCCCAAGGGCATGAACATCAACTGGTTCACGCCGGTGCAGCATCCGGCGAACGACGTGAATTCGCCGTTCGTCACGACGCATTTTGACTATCACTCCATCGACTCGAACCTGCTGAAGCTGGATATCCTCGGACACGATGATCCGACGATCATCCGCATGCTGCAGGATCTGACGGGGACGGATCCCCACGAGGTGCCTCTCGACGACAAGGGCGTGCTGTCGCTGTTTTCCGGGACGGAGGCCCTGGGTGTGACGCCCGCGCAGCTCGACGGCTGCGAGATGGGGACCCTCGGCGTGCCGGAGTTCGGCACCAATTTCGTCATCGGCATGCTCAAGGACACCCATCCGAAGACCTTCTCGGAGCTGATCCGGATCTCGGGCCTCTCCCACGGCACGGACGTGTGGCTGAACAACGCGCAGTACTACATCCAGAACGGCTTCTGCACCCTGCCGACGTCGATCTGCTGCCGCGACGATATCATGCTCTTCCTCATCAACAAGGGGATGGACAAGGAGCACTCCTTCAAGATCATGGAGTCGGTCCGGAAAGGAAAGGGACTGACTGCCGACCAGGAGAAGGAAATGCGGGAGCACGATGTGCCCGAGTGGTACATCGAGTCCTGCCTGAAGATCAAGTACATGTTCCCGAAGGCCCACGCGGCGGCCTACGTCATGAACGCCTTCCGGATCGCCTACTACAAGATCAACTACCCGCTGGCCTATTACGCGGCATTTTTCTCGATCCGGGCAAAGACCTTCGACTACCGGACCATGTGCCAGGGGCCGGAGAAGCTCGAATACGAGGCGGATCTTATTTTAAAGAAGGCGAATCCGACCGCGAAGGACGCGGAGACCTTCGACGATATGAAGCTGGTGAGGGAGATGTACGCCCGCGGCTACGGCTTCCACAAGCTGGATCTCTATCAGGCCGGCGCCACCCGCTGCAGGATCATCGACGGGAAGCTGATGCCGCCCCTCAATTCGGTGGAGGGACTCGGGGATACCCAGGCGCTGGCGCTGGAGGCGGAGGCGAAAAAGGGCCCGTTCCTCTCCAAGGACGACCTTCGGAACCGGGCGAAGATCTCGAAGACCATCATCGATCTTCTGGACGATCTCGGGATCCTCGGGGACATTCCGGAATCCAACCAGATCTCGCTCTTTGACCTGGCGAAGGGCTGAGCGTATTTGCCGCATCCGGGAAATGCTTGCTTTTCAAGCGGCATTTCCTGCGGTATACTCATAACTGCGGGATAAACTTTGTGATAAGAGGGCTTTTGCGCTTTGATTAAGACAGTGGAGAACCTTGCCGGAGGGAAATACGAGTGGTATCCGTCCCCCGTGGAGATCGGGGAGAAGGAGATCGACACCGTCACCTTTATCGGCGAGAACTATGAGGGCAGGATCCATATCGCGGCGGCCGACGGGCACCGGATCCGCGGACGGATCCTCTCCGACGATCCCCGGATCGTGCCGGAGCGGGATCTGTTTTCGGGGACCGATGTCACGCTGGTCTTCGGCGTGGACGTGACCGGTCTCGAGGAGGGCGGCAGCGTACAGGGAAATCTGCAGCTTGTCACCAGCGCCGGCGAATTCACGATCCCGGTGCGGGTCCGCATCAAGGCGGAGGTGGTGGACACCTCTCTGGGGACCATCGGCACGCTGGACGACTTCGCCCTGCTGGCGGAGGAGAGCTATGAGGAGGCGTTCCGCATTTTCCGGAGGAACGGCTTTGAGGCGATGCTGGACGGGGAAGACGCGCAGTACCGCACGCTCTGCCGCGCGCTCAAAGCTTCTCCGCTGACGCCTCTTCGGCTGGAGGAATTCCTCATAAGCGCCGGACGCAAGGAGAAGGTGACGTTTTCGGCGGCGGAGAAGGAATTTGTCTTCGACAATGTGCGGGAGTCGCGGAAGGAGACCGTTTCCATCCGCAGGAGCACCTGGGGAGCCCTGCGGGCGGAGGTCCGCACCGAGGGCGATTTCCTGAAGGTGTCCCGGCGGGTGATCTCGGACGAGGATTTCGTGGGCTCTTCCTATGAGCTCGAGTATATCCTGCTGGCGGAGGAGATCGGCTCCGAGCCTGTGACGGGGCGGATCATCGTGAAGTCCCTGTACGACGAGCTGGTCTTTTCCGTGACGGCCTCCGACGGCGGCGAGATCACCGTGAACCGCGGGGCGGTCCTCGCGGAGGCGGACACAGCTCTCCGCGAGGCCTACACCGGCTGGAGATGCGGCTCCATGGAGGAGCGGGAGTTTACAGCCGGAGCCCTGAAAGCCCTGGGGACGATCAAAAAATACGGAACGAATCCGGAACTTGCCGGGCTTCTCGAGGTGTTCGTCTATTTTACGAACGGAGACCTGCGGGAGGCCGGAAGGCTGCTGACGCTGCTGCGGGAGAAGGGACTGCCCGCACGGGATGAGGAAGTGCAGGCGATGAACCTCTATCTGGGAGACTGCCTGCGGATGAAGAACCCCGGCAGCGGGGATACCGCGGCGCTGATCGAGAGGTGCTACCGCCAGAACCGGGAGAGCCTGCTGCTGCTCCTTCTGCGGTTCGCCACGGACGATTCCATCCGCCGGATGCCCTATTCGCGCATGAATATGCTCGCCGAGGCCTACGACAACGGCGAGCGGTCGGACGTGCTCTTCGCGGAGGCCTTCCTGCTCCTTCGGGAGAACGACGCGATGCTGACCCGGATCACGGATTTCTTCCGCAGCGTCCTGGTCTTCGCGGTGGATAAGAAGCTGATCACGAAGGAGCTGGCGCTCCGCGCGGCCTATCTGTCCGACAACGAGCGGACCTGCGAGGAGGGAATGTTCCATATCCTCTCCCGCTGCTATGAATATTACCCGCTCGACGGCATTCTGGAGGCGGTCTGCCGCCTGATCATGAAAGGAAATCCCCGGAGCGAGCAGTATCACAGCTGGTACGCGCTGGCCGTGGATCACGAGCTGCGCATCACGCGCCTTTTCGAATACTATATCGAGACGATGCCGGAGAACAGCCGGAAGCTGCTTCCGCTGCCGATCCGGAAATATTTTGCATTTAACGATACGCTTTCCCACCGGAAGCGCTCGGTGGTCTATGCGAACATCATCCGCAACAAAGAGGAAGATCCCGAGACCTACGCCGCTTACGCGAAAAAGGCGGAGGCCTTCACGCGGGAAGCCCTTCTTGCGCGGAAGATCAGCCGGGACTACGCGGTGCTGTACGCGGAGTTCCTGCATGAGATCGATACCCGGGAAGAGGCGGAGGCGCTTTCGGAGCTGGTCTTTACGGAGCGGCTCTACACCGACGATCCGGAGATCCGCACCGCCGTCGTCGTACACGGCGAGCTGAAGGAGGAGGAACGCTATCCGGTGGTCCGGGGCGAGGCGCACATCCGCCGCTATACGGAGGACGCGCAGCTGATCTTCGAGGACGCGCAGAAGCGGAGAGTGCTCTCCACGGTCTCCTACAGCATCGAGCCGCTGCTCGCGGAAGAGGAATACTGCTCGATCTGCCGGTCCTTCGGGGTGCTGAACACCGGGATCATGCTGCATACGGTGCGGAACGCGGATCACGTGAGCGTCCGGAATCTGGAGGTCTTCCAGGCGGTATCGAAGTCGGAGGCATTCGTCGAAAGCTACCGGCAGAACTGCAGCCGCATGCTGCTGACCTATTTTGCGGAAAACGCCAGCGTGGACTCCCTGGACGATTACCTCGAAAATCTGGATCTGAGCCATTTCGCGGCGTCCGGCAAGGCGCGCCTCGCGGAGATCCTGATCGAGCGGGGCAAGTTCGAGACGGCGTTCTCCATCCTGTCCCGCTACGGCTTTGAAAATGTGCGGATCACTCCGCTCCTGCGGCTGGCGTCCCGCATGATCACGATCCGGAAGGAAGAGGAAGACGAGGAGGTGGAGCTCCTCGCGGCTTACGTTTTCCGGCTCGGAAAATACGACGAGACGATCCTCCGGTACCTGACCGCATGCAGCCGGGGGACCCTGCGGGAACTGCTCGATATCCGGGAGAAGGCGAAGGGCTTTGCCCTCGAGATCCATTCCCTCAACGAGCGGATCCTGATCCAGGAAATGTATGTGCATGAGTTCCTGCCGGAGAGCCCGGAGATCCTCCGGGAGTATGTCCGCGGAGCGGGCAGCAGAAAGGTCATTCTGGCCTTCCTCACCTTCGCCTCGATCGCTTATCTGATGAGCGAAGGACCGGTGGATCCGTATATCGCGGGGCTTCTTTCCGCGATGTACGACAAGGGCGAGGAGCTCGATCCGGTGCTGCGCCTGGCGCTCCTGATGTATCTGGCGGACGAGAGCGGACTTTCCGCCCATGAAGAAGAGCAGGCGGACCAGCTGCTGGCCGGCCTTGTCCGGAAAGGGCTGCGGTTCCGCTATTTCCAGAAACTGCCCAAGAGCTTTCTCCGGCAGTATCAGCTGGAGGACCGGGTGTTCGTGGAGCAGCGTGCGGCGGTCTCGGATTCCGTGACTCTCTACTACCGGCTGAGCTCCGATCCCGATTCCGCGGAGGAATACCGGATGGAGCCGCTCCCGCGCCGCTACCGCGGCGTGTTCGGGCGCGAATTCACCCTGTTCTACGGGGAGATCCTCACCTATTATATTACGGTGCGCCACAACGGGAAGGAAGAGCGGACCGCAGAGCGGTCCATCACCACGCCGTTCGTGGACATGAAGGGCCGCAGCCGCTATCAGCTGATCAACCAGATGCTGCTCGCGGAGAAGAACCGCGACGACGAGGCGCTGGAGGAGAAGATGCACGAGTATCTTCTGGCCGTAGGAACGGTGGACGGACTCTTTGAACTGGAGGAAATCTGACATTGAACGAAGTGCGGAATATTCAGATCGGCTTCGAACTGAAGCGGGACACATCCCAGCTGTGCTATTTCGACCGCAGGAGCGGCGAGCCGGTGTCCGTTCCCACGAAGACCGGCACCAGCCTCTATGAGTTTCCCACGGAGCTGTGCCGGATGCGGGACCGCGATACCTGGCATTTCGGGATGGAAGCGCGGGTCCTGGCGAAGGACCGCGGCGGGTTCCTGATCGAGGACGTTCTCGGCCGGGCGATGACGACGGAGGCCTTTTTCGTCGGACGGACGCTGATGGAGCCCTGGGAGCTCCTTTCGGTGTTCTTCCGGGAATCGCTGAAGCTGCTGGGGCTTCACGACCCCGTGCGTGCGGTCCAGGGACTGATGATCACCACGCCGGTGCTCAGCGGGGTGCTGGTGGGCAACATCCGGAAAGC
>ONST01000184.1 GCA_900320575.1 uncultured Eubacteriales bacterium | reverse complement strand
GCCTCGTAGCGGGAGAGTTCCCGGGCCGCTGCCGCGCCGGATACGCCCGCCCCGATAATCGTTACATCATACATAGCCTGCTTTCCTCCTTTATAAAATGAAATGAAATCCCTGAACCGCAATACCTCCGCCCGGCGTAAATCCCCCTGAAATAAAAAAACAGACATCACAACAAAGAAACCTCTTTGCCATGACATCCTCTCTGATCTCAGTCACGCGGTTTTATAAAATTTACTGCCGTTCGATTGTATACATTGATTGTAACCGATGATATATGGGCTTGTCAATTGCAAAATGCCCATCCGATGCGCTTTTTTCCGCAGATTTTTGTGCTTTTTTTCATCCATTCCTGTATCTGCCCCCGCAGGATGGCCCATATTTTCTCTTGCATTTTTCCGGAAGATGCTCTATACTTGCAGTTGATGCAGGCGTAGTTCATCGGTAGAATACGAGCTTCCCAAGCTCGGGAGGTGGGTTCGATTCCCATCGCCTGCTTCCGGCACCCGAAAGGGTGCCTTTTTTATGCTCAAATTGATTGATGAAGACGCTTCTTCGAATTATAATGTAAAAGATATCAACTCTTTTTTTACATATAAACAACAGGAGAGCCGCTGATGAACGTCGCCTATGTCCGCGAATCCGAATTCACCCGGAAGCATGAAGCGGAAGGATCCGCATTTTCCGGCATCCGCATCGACAAATGGTTCACCGAGAAGGTAAGATCCGAGCCCGGACAGGACGTCCGCTCCGCCATGCTGAAATACGTGCGGAAAGGGGACACCCTGTACATCCGGGATCTGGCGCAGATCGCCAGGAGCACGCCCGATCTCTGCCAGGTGACCGAGGAGCTCCGCAAAAAGGAGGTCCGCCTGATCTCCCGCAAAGAACAGCTGGACACCGATCTTCCCTCCGGGAAAATGATGCTGACCATGATCCGGGTGATCGCGGATTTCGAGCGCCAGACCCAGAGCGAGCGCCGGGAAGAGGGACTGGCCTTCGCAAAGGAAAAAGGCGTCCGCCAGGGGCGGAAGCCTTTTGAGGTGCCGGACTTTGCCTGCTATTATACGCTTCTCACAGAGAAAAAAATCAGAAAATGCACGCTCGCGAAGGAACTGGGCATCACCCGCCCCACACTCGACCGCATGATCCGGGATTATGAGAATTCCCTGCGGTAGCCCTCGGAATTCACGATGCTCGTGATCATCTCCTTCGAAAGAACGAGAGAGGAATTGCTGAAGGAATTCATTCCGATGGCGGAATAGCCGTTCTTCATCATGGAAACGGCTGTCTTGAAATTGAGCGGCAGCACCTTCAGCTGCTGTCCGCCTTCCGCGAGCCCCCTCCAGCGGACCATTTCCCGGACATCGGTAAAGAGCGGGAAAATGCGTACGGAAGGATCGTCCTTCTTCGCGATCGCCGGGATCCCAACCCGGGTCTTTTTGCGGCCGTCTTCGCCTGTCTCCTCCAGGACCTCCACGGTCGTGGGGATAATAAACTGGGCGTGACAGATCTCGTAGACCAGAAGATTGATATAGTTCTGGTCCTTCTGGAACTTGCGGAATATACGGGCAAGCCCCACGAGAGCCGGATTTTCGACCGACCGGTAATCCGTCACACGGAGGACCGGCTGCCGGGAAGAGAGGACCGAATACTTCATGATCTCCCGGATATCCGGCAGTTCATTGATGTAGATCCCCACCATCTGATTGGAGGCGGACGTGACCTCGTGCCCCGGCTTATCCTCGATCCGCACCGCGGAAGCGAAGGTGACCGGCTTCTGCACCGTGTAGATATAGATCGGATCGCCTCTGCGGATCTTTCCGAAGAGCATGCCGATCACCACCAGCCCCCGCTCGTCGTCCTTGACCCGGAGCGCCGCCTCCACGGCAAGCGAGAAGCTCCGCGGCTCCTCCGGATCGTCTTCCGCTGCCTCTTCGTCCGTCCCGCCGCTTTTACCCGGCGTCACCTCAAGGACCGGCTCTTCTTCGTCCCTGTTCTCTTCTTCGGCCGGATCTTCCGCCATTTTCTCCGGAAGGCCGGACGCACCGGCCGTATTTTCGTCCTCTTCTTCCGTTCCTCCTCCGAAGAGCTGTTTCCAGAATCCCATCTTTACTGTACGTCCTCCCCGGAATCCGGCTGTTCTCCGCCTTCGTTCTCCTCCGAAGCTTTCCCGAACGTCAGCTCCTTCTCCGCCATTTTT
This sequence comes from uncultured Eubacteriales bacterium, assembly GCA_900320575.1. Taxonomy (GTDB): domain Bacteria; phylum Bacillota; class Clostridia; order Lachnospirales; family Lachnospiraceae; genus Chordicoccus. Next base: position 8,230 of record ONST01000184.1, on the reverse strand, counting down.
GCATCCGCGGCACCTTCCGGAGCCTTCGCCTCCTCTTCTTCGTCCGTCAGATCGTCGAGGGTGATCTTCATCATGTCGTCTCCGGTGGGCTGCTCCATGCGGGCCACCCGCCGGGCCTGATTGGTCACGATATCCTCGAACATGTTGCGGACTTCGCGGGCATTCGCGAAATTCTCCTGCGAAGAGAGCTTCTTTGCCACCAGCATTTCCCGGATATGCTTCTCCACGTCCTCATCCAGCACGTAATCGTACTTTTTGCAGTTCATGTGGAAAATGCCCATCAGCTCGTCGATCGTGTAATCCGGGAACTCGATATACTTGTTGAAGCGCGATTTCAGGCCCGGATTGCTGTTGATGAACTTCTCCATCGGCTTCGTGTAGCCGGCCACGATCACCACGAGGTCTTTGCGGTTGTCCTCCATGGCCTTCAGGATCGTGTCAATGGCTTCCTGACCGAAGGCGTCGTCCTTCTGCGCCAGCGCGTAGGCCTCGTCGATAAAGAGCACGCCGCCCATGGCTTTTTTGATCTGCTCCTGGGTCTTGATCGCGGTCTGGCCCACATAGCCAGCCACCAGGCCCGAGCGGTCCACTTCCACCAGCTGGCCCTTTGAGAGCACGCCGATCTTCTTGTAGAGCTTTCCGATAATGCGGGCCACCGTCGTCTTGCCGGTGCCCGGATTGCCGGTGAAGACCAGATGAAGGGAGACCGGGACCGATTTGAGGCCCTGATCCTGCCGCATCTTCTGGATCTTCACGAAATCCATCAGCTCCGCCACGTCTCTTTTGATCGTGGTCAGCCCGATCAGGCTGTTCAGCTGATCCATAGGATCCTCTTCCGGTTCCTGCTCCTTCGGCGGTTCTTCTTCCGCCGGGGCATCCTTTACAGGCGCATTTCCCTCCGGAAGATCCACCAGTTTCTTCGCGCCGAAGAGATTCTTCGCCTCATCGAGGGCATCCTGCGCCCGCTTCAGCGCGTCCTGGGAGGATTCCAGGCCCGCCTTGATATCCGGACGGATCCGGTTCTGGTCGTCGATGGCTCCCGCCAGCGCGTCCGTGACCGATCCGCCGGGCACCTTTTCAAAATCCGAGAAGAGATCCGGGGCATCAGCGGACGTTTCTCCGCCGGTCTTCGCACCGGTCTCCTTCGGAAGGGTATGGGTCTCCTTCACGTCATGAAAGAAATCATTGTAGAGGCCTCCGAGGACGCCGCGTTCCCGCTGGGTCAGCTTTTTGAGCTCCTCCAGCTGCTGATCCAGATCCTTTTTATCCGATTTCATCCGTTTCGTCCTCCCGAAGATCCTCCGGACTCTTCTGCGCTTCTTCTTCCTCAGCGATCGGCGGACGGTCCTTTACCTTCGTAAAGCTGGCTACCGAAACCCCGTCCGCAAGGTTCATCACCTTGACGCCGGAGGCGTCTCTCCCGAGGATGGAAATGCTGCTGCAGGTGGTGCGGATCATCACGCCTTCCGTGGTAATGAGGAGCACCTCGTCTTCCTCGTTGACGGCCTTCGCGCCCACCAGGTTTCCGGTCTTCTCGGTGATCTTGTAGCAGCGAATGCCCTTGCCGCCCCGGTACTGGGTGCGGAAATCCGGGAATTTCGTCAGCTTGCCGAGACCCTTCTCGGAAACGAAGAGCAGGTGGCTGCCCTGGGTCAGCAGCTGCATGCCTACGATCTCGTCGCCCTCCGCGAGCGTCATGCCGCGGACGCCCATCGACGTTCTGCCGGTGGGACGGACGTCGGTCTCCTTAAAACGGATGATCTGTCCGAACTTCGAGACCAGGACCGCTTCCGACTGATCGTCCACGATCTTCACCTCGATCATCTCGTCGTCTTCCCGGAGGGTCATCGCCGCCAGTCCGGTCTTCCGCACATTGGCGTAAGCGGACAGCGCCGTCTTCTTGATCATGCCCTTCCGGGTCGCCATCAGAAGGTACTTTCCTTCCTCGAACTCCCGGACCGGGATCACCGTGGTCACCTTCTCATCCGGCTGCAGCTGGATCAGATTGATCGTCGCGGTGCCGCGGGCCGTGCGGGACGCCTCGGGGATCTCGTAAGCCTTCAGGCGGTATGCCCGTCCCTGATTCGTGAAGAACAGCATATAGTGATGATTCGTCGTCATCATCACATTGGCCACGCAGTCGTCCTCAATGGTCTGCATCCCGCGGATGCCCTTGCCGCCCCGGTTCTGGCTGCGGAAATTATCCACGGTCATACGCTTGATATAACCCAGCTGGGTCGCGGTGATGACCATGCTCTCGTCGGGAATCAGATCCTCCGCGGAGATGTCGAACTCGTCGTAACCGATGGTGGTCTTGCGGTCGTCGCCGTACTTGTTGCGGATCTCCAGCAGTTCCTCCCGGATCACGCCCAGAAGCAGCTTTTTGTCCGCAAGGATCGCCCGCAGGCGGTCGATCGTCTTCTTGAGCTCCGCGTATTCATTTTCCAGCTTGCTGCGCTCCAGACCGGTCAGAGCCCGAAGTCTCATGTCCACGATCGCCTGCGCCTGCGGATCGGAGAGGCCGAAGCGCTTCATGAGTTCTGCCTTCGCCTCCTGCACGTTCGCGGACGCGCGGATGATCCGGATCACTTCGTCGATGTGATCGAGCGCGATCAGCAGTCCTTCCAGGATATGAGCCCGCTCCTCGGCCTTGTTGAGGTCGTACTGCGTGCGGCGGGTGACCACGTCCTCCTGATGGATCAGGAAATATTTCAGAAGATCCAGAAGGCTCAGCACCTTCGGCTGTCCGTCCACCAGGGCCAGATTGTTGATACCGAAGGTGTCCTGCAGCTGTGTATGCTTGTACAACTGGTTGAGGATCACGTTGGCGTTGGCGTCCCGGCGTACCTCGATGCAGATCTCCATGCCTTCGCGGCTGGAGTGATCGAACAGACCCGTAATGCCGTCGATCTTTTTATTTTTCACGAGATCCGCGATGGACTCGATGAGCCGCGCCTTGTTGACCAGGTAGGGCAGCTCGGAGACCAGGATCACGGTCTTCCCGTTCGGCTTTGTCTCGATGCGGGTGACGGCGCGCACGCGGATCTTGCCCTTTCCGGTGCGGTAGGCCTCCTCGATGCCCCGCTTTCCCAGGATCGTGGCGCCGGTCGGGAAATCCGGTCCCTTGATGATGGTCATCAGCTCCTCGATCGTGGTCTCCGGCCTGTCGGCGATCTTGTCGTCGATCATGCGGACGCAGCCGTCCACGACCTCCCGCAGATTGTGGGGAGGCATATTGGTTGCCATTCCGACCGCGATGCCGGTGGTGCCGTTGATCAGCAGATTCGGGATGCGCGCCGGAAGGACCGTGGGTTCCTTCTCCGTCTCGTCGAAGTTTGGGACGAAATCCACGGTATTTTTATTGATATCCGCGAGCATCTCCATGGAGATCTTCGAAAGACGGGCCTCCGTGTAACGCATGGCGGCCGGGGAATCCCCGTCCACTGAGCCGAAGTTGCCGTGGCCGTCTACCAGCGGATAGTGGAAGGACCAGTCCTGGGCCATATTGACGAGGGATCCGTAAATGGAGGAATCGCCGTGGGGATGATATTTGCCCATGGTGTCGCCGACGATACGGGCGCACTTTCTGTGCGGCTTGTCCGGACCGTTGTTCAGCTCGATCATCGACCACAGGACGCGGCGCTGCACGGGTTTTAAGCCGTCCCGGACGTCCGGAAGCGCGCGGGCCACGATGACGGACATCGCATAGTCGATATACGATTTCTCCATCGTCTTTTTTAAGTCTACTTCGTGAATCTGATCAAATACTTTATCGTCCATATTGTTCTCTCTTATTGGCTAAATGCGGACATCAGACATCCAGATTCGTGACATATTTCGCATTTTCCTCGATGAATTCGCGCCGCGGCTCCACCTTGTCGCCCATCAGGGTCGTAAAGGTCAGATCCACCTCGGACTCCGACTCGGAGTCGATATTCACCCGTTTCAGGATCCGCTTCTCCGGGTCCATCGTGGTCTCCCAGAGCTGGTCGGCGTCCATTTCTCCGAGGCCCTTGTAGCGCTGCACCTTATTGGAGGAATCGCGCCCGATCTCCTGCATGATCCGTTCCATCTCCGCGTCGTCATAGGCGTACCAGACCTTCCGGTTCCGCTCGATCTTGTAGAGGGGCGGCTGTGCCAGATAAACGTGGCCCTGCTTGATCAGCTCCGGCATGAAGCGGTAAAGGAAGGTCAGCATCAGTGTGGCGATATGCGCGCCGTCCACGTCGGCATCCGTCATGATAATGATCTTGTCGTAGCGGAGCTTCGAGATATCGAAATCCTCGTGGATGCCGCAGCCGAAGGCCGTGATCATCGCCTTGATCTCTGCGTTGCTGTAAATGCGGTCGAGCCGCGCCTTCTCCACGTTGAGGATCTTGCCGCGCAGGGGCAGGATCGCCTGGGTCGCGCGGGAGCGGGCCGTCTTGGCGGAGCCGCCCGCGGAATCTCCCTCCACGATGAAGATCTCGCAGTTCTTCGGATCCTTATCCGTGCAGTCCGCGAGCTTTCCGGGCAGGGACAGGCCCTCGAGGGCGTTCTTTCTCCGCGTCATATCCCGCGCTTTTCTGGCGGCTTCCCGCGCGCGCTGGGCCAGCAGGGACTTTTCCACCGTGGCCTTGCCCACGTTCGGGTTCTGTTCCAGAAAGATCGTCAGGCATTCGGACAGCACCGAGCTGACCGCGCCTCTGGCCTCGGAATTGCCCAGCTTCTGTTTGGTCTGCCCCTCGAACTGGGGATCCTCGATCTTCACGGAGATGATAGAAGTCAGGCCCTCGCGGATATCCTCGCCGGTCAGGTTCGGCTCGGAATCCTTCAGCAGCCGGTTCGCCCGGGCATATTCGTTAAATGTCTTCGTCAGCGCGGCGCGGAAACCCTCCACATGCATGCCGCCCTCCGGCGTCACGATGTTGTTGACGAAGCCGTAGGTATTTTCCTTGAAACCGTCGTTGTGCTGCATCGCAACTTCGACGAGGACGCCGTTCTTCTCCCCCTCGCAGTAGATGATCTGCGGGTAGAGCGGCGAGGAGCTCCGGTTCAGGTACTGCACGAACTCCCGGATCCCGCCCTCATAGTGGAAGACGCGTGTTTTCGGTTCCTCCGGGCGCTCGTCGGTAAAGGTGATCCGCAGTCCCTTGGTGAGGAAGGCCATTTCCCGGAAACGGGTCTTTAAGGTATCGAAATCGAAGTTCAGATCCTCGAAGATCTCCCCGTCCGGATAGAAGGTGACCATGGTCCCGTGGCGGTCCGGCTCGCAGTCCCCCACGACCTTCAGGCTGTACATGGTCTTGCCCCGCTCGTAGCGCTGCTGGTAGATCTTTCCCTCGTGGAAAATGCGCACCTCCAGCCATTCGGACAGCGCGTTGACGACCGAGGCGCCGACGCCGTGCAGGCCTCCCGAGACCTTATATCCTCCGCCGCCGAACTTTCCGCCCGCGTGCAGGATCGTGAACACCACTTCCACGGCGGGAAGGCCGGCCTTGTGGTTGATGCCCACCGGGATCCCGCGGCCGTTGTCCAAAACGGTCACGGAATCGTCTTTGTGGATCGTGACTTCAATATGATCGCAGGTTCCGGCCAGGGCCTCGTCGATGGAATTGTCCACGATCTCGTAGACCAGATGATGCAGGCCCCGAAGAGAGGTCGATCCGATATACATGCCCGGCCGCTTGCGCACCGCTTCCAGTCCCTCCAGGATCTGGATCTGATCGGCGCCGTATTCCTGTTCCACAACTGTACTCATGCAAGTCCTCCCTGAACGATATGAAACGTCTTGTCAGCCTCAAAGCAATTCTGGACAAATTCATCGAGACCGGTACAGGTAATCAATGTCTGTGTGCGGCGGATGCAGCCCAGAAGAAGCTTCTGCCGGTCGCTGTCGAGCTCCGACAGCACGTCGTCCAGCAGAAGAACGGGCTGATCCGATATTTCTTTTTCGATAATGGAGATCTCCGAGAGCTTCAGCGTCAGCGCGGCGGTCCGCTGCTGGCCCTGGGAGCCGAAGGTGCGCAGATCCATGTTATTGGCAAGGATCGCGAAATCGTCCCGGTGGGGGCCTACGGAAGTGATCTTCTGCTTCAGGTCCGCGCCCCGCGCGGCGAACTGCCGGTCGCGGAACAGCATCTCGTCCGTATTCGGCTCGTAAATGAGGCGCAGCGCCTCCTTCTGTCCCGTCAGTTCCCGGTGGATTCCGGCCGCTTCCGGCTCCAGCTCCCGAAGGAACGACCGGCGCTTCTTAATGATCCGCATCCCATAAACCGCCAGCTGCTCGTCCCAGACGTCCAGCTCCGGAAGCCGTCCCTCGTGGAAATTCGCTTCCCGGAGCAGCTTTCCCCGCTGCTGCAGGCAGCGGTGATACTGGGTGAGATCCGACAGATAGATGCGGTCCACTCCGCTGATCACGGAATCCAGGAACCGCCTGCGCTCCGCCGGCCCGTTTTTGATGATATTGAGATCCTCCGGGGAGAAAAAGACCATGCTGGCGATCCCGAAGAGCTCCGACGCCTTCCGCACCGGCACGCCGTCGATGGCGGCTCCCTTCTTGCGGGAACGGCGCAGATGCATGTCGATCCGGTAATCATTGTCCCTGCGGACCATTTCCATGCGTATGTGGCTCTCCTCCATCCCCAGACGGATCATATCCTTGTCCTTCGCGCCCCGGTGGGAGCGGGTCGTTCCCGCCAGATACACAGCCTCCAGAATATTGGTCTTTCCCTGGGCGTTCTGGCCGTACAGGATATTGATCCCCGGATCCAGCGAAAGCGTCAGGTGCTCCACATTCCGGAACTGGTCCAGCTCAATGGATTTCACGTACAACTTCGATCTCCGTTCCATGGAAGGACACAACGTCCCCCGGATACAGCTTCTTTCCTCTGCGGGTATCCGTCTCTCCGTTGACCAGGGCCTCTCCCGCGCGGATCCGTTCCTTGGCCTCCACGCCGTCGTCCACAAGGCCGGCCGCCTTCAGCAGCTGGCCGAGCGTAATATAGTCTCCTCTTAATTTCAGCTGTTCCATAAGACCTCCGCTTACCGGGTGAAATTGACCGGCAGGATCAGATAGGTGTAGGTCTCGTCCTCGTCCCGGATAAAGCAGGGAGCCTTCGGATTGACCATGTACAGCGTGACCTCCTCCTCGTCGATCACCCGCAGCGCGTCGATCAGGAAGCGGGGATTGAAGCCGATCATCAGATCCTTCCCCTCCTTCATGATCGCCAGCTCCTCATTCATGGAGCCCAGCGGGGAGTCGATGGACAGCGTAAGCTCGTCGTCCCGGATATCGAGAATGATCGGCTTTTTGTCTCCCTCCCGCACGAACAGAGTTGCGCGGTCGATGCAGCTTAAGAATTCCCGCTTGTTCACCACCAGCTTCGTCTCGTAGTCCGTGGAGATCATCTGGTCGATGCTGAAATACTCGCCTTCGATCAGGCGGGAGACCACGGTCGTGCCCTCCATCTCGAAGACCAGGTGATTCCGCGCGAAGGACAGGCGGATCATATCATCCATTTCCCCGGAGAGGATCTTGCTGATCTCCTGAAGGGTCTTTCCGGGCACGATCACCTTGCGGTCCGGGCAGCTTTCCCGGAGCTCCACCCGGCGGATCGAGATACGGTGGCCGTCAAGGGAGACTACCCTAAGGTATCCGCTGCGGATCTCGAAGAGCTCGCCGGACATCATCTTGTTGTTCTCATTTGCCGCGATCGAGAAAATGGTCTGGTTGATCAGGTTCTTCAGCGTGAACTGGGAGATCTCAACGGAATCCTCCCGCTCGACGGCAGGAAGATAGGAGAAGTCGTCGTCAGACTTTCCGCTGATCACGAACTTCGCCTTCTCACAGGTAATGGTCACCGTATAGTTCTTGTCCGAGGCAATGGTCACGGCGCTGTCCGGAAGTTTGCGGACGATCTCGGAGAGCATCTTCGCCTCGACGGCCAGCGTCCCGGTCTCTTCAATGAGGCCGGAGACCTTCGTCTCGATCCCGAGATCCATGTCATTGGCGGTGAGCCGAATCTCATTTCCCCGGGCTTCGATCAGGATACACTCCAGGATCGGCATCGTCGTGCGGACCGGAACGGCGCGGATGGCGATATTGATACTCTTTAACAGATCAGATTTCTCACAGATAATTCTCATAATCGTACTCCCTGCTTCATGCGGCCTGATGCAGCCTTTTCAGCATTAGATAGAAATAGAAATTAAACGTCTTCTTCGTAAGGGCTGTGGATATGTGAATTGC
>ONST01000170.1 GCA_900320575.1 uncultured Eubacteriales bacterium | reverse complement strand
GAGGTGTTATCATAAGAGGTCTTACCCATGAAAGAAATGACGAAAACGAGAAAGCTGCTGGTGAACGGAGGGATCGTCCTCCTGCTTCTTGCGCTCGCCGTGCGGACGGCGGGCACGCCGGGCACGGCCGGGGAGGATTACGCGGCCCCGGTCTACGGAACGGCGTGGGCGCTGCTGCCCCCGCTGGTCGCGATCCTTCTGGCGCTTGTGACGAAGGAGGTCTACAGCGCGCTCTTTACGGGGATCCTGGTCGGGGCGCTGCTCTATTCCGGGGGAAATGCGGAGCTCGCGGCCAATACCATGCTCTATCACCCGGACGGCGGCCTGGTGCCGGCCCTCACGGATCTGTCCCACGCGGGGATCCTGGTCGTGGTCACGCTGCTCGCCTCGCTCGTGGTGGTGATGAACCGCTCCGGCGGGGCCTATGCCTTCGGAAAATGGGCGGAGAAGCACATCCACAGCCGGGTCGGCGCGCAGCTGGCGGTCGTGCTCATGGGCATCATGATCTTCGTCGACGACGGGTTCAACTGCCTGACCGTGGGCTCCGTCATGCGGCCGATCACCGATAAATACAAGGTCTCCCGCGCGAAATTTGCCTATCTCATCGACGCGACGGCGGCGCCGGTGTGCATCATCGCGCCGATCTCCTGCTGGGCGGCAGCGGTCACCTACGCCGTCCCCGGCGAGTACCACATCAACGGCTTCCAGATGTTCCTGCGCACGATCCCCTACAATCTCTACGCGCTCGGGACGCTGTTCATGCTGGTGATGGTGACGGTGCTCCGGGCGGATTACGGCCCGATGCGCGTCCACGAGAAAAATGCGGAAAAGGGCGATCTCTTCACCTCCGGCGACCGTCCCTACGACGAGACGGAGCAGGAGGAGGTCAGCGAAAACGGACGTATTTCCAACCTGGTGATCCCGGTGGCGGTGCTGATCGTCAGCTGTATCGCCTTCATGGCCTACACCGGCGGGATCCTCTCCGGGGCGGGCCTCATCGAGTCCTTCTCCGAAGCGGATTCCGCGCGGGCCCTGGTGATGGGCAGCCTCTTCACGATCCTTGTGACGCTGTGGCTCTACTGGAACCGCGGCGTCATGAAGTTCCACGTCTATATGGAGAGCCTGGCGGCGGGCTTCCGCAGCATGTGTGCGCCGATGATCATCCTGATCCTCTCCTGGAACCTCTCGGGCATGACCTCGCTTCTGGGAGCCGCGGATTTCATACACGGGGTGGTGGAGGCCTCCGCCGGCCGTCTGGAGATGTTCGTGCCCTGCGTCGTGTTCCTGATCTCCGTCTTCCTGGCCTTCGCGACCGGGACCAGCTGGGGAACGTTCACGATCCTGATCCCGATCGTCTGCGCGATCTTCCCGGCCGAGTCGGAAATGCTGGTGATCTCGATCTCTGCCTGCCTGTCCGGCGCGGTCTGCGGCGACCACTGCTCGCCGATCTCGGATACCACGATCATGTCCTCGGCCGGGGCCCGCTGCGATCATATCAACCACGTGACGACCCAGCTGCCCTACGCGATGACCGCGGCGGCCGCAAGCGCCGCCGGCTACCTTCTGGCCGGCGTCATCGGCTACAGAACAAACAGCGCCGCGGCACTTGCCGCGACGCCGGTGACACTGATTCTGATCGTCTGCGTGCTGATTGTTCTCCGCACGCGGGAGAGAAGACGGGAGGGACTTAGTCCGGCTTCACGCTGATCGAGAAGCGGAAGGAGACCCGGCGGGAAGCGTCCCGGTCGATGGTCCCGTCCGCTCCGAGGACCGGAACGTCGTAGGAGCGGCCCTCCGCGCGGGCGATGGCCGCAAAGGAGGCAAGCTCACCGGCGGACAGGCCCGAATCCGCGGAGGAACTGAAGGCCAGCACCGCGTCGGCCCGCTTCTGGGAGAGATCCAGGTTGTATTCGTAGCTTCCGGTGTCGTCGGTATGTCCCTCGATGAGGATCTTCGAGACGAAGCCGTCGTACTCGTCGCTGAAGACCACGGAGGCGTAGATGCCGAGGAACTGCCGGAGGAAGTCCCTGCCCTCGCTGCTCAGCTCGGAGACGTCGGTGGGGAAGAGCACCGCGCTGTCAAGGGCGATGACGCCGGTGTCCCGGTCCACCGCAACGGGAAGCTCCGCGTCCCGGAAAGCCTTCTCCAGGGCTTCCAGCAGGCTCCTGCGCTTTGCCAGCGCCGTTTCCGCCTCCTCTTCGGTGGCGTCCTCCAGATCGGAGACTTCCTCCCAGGAGAGGCCTTTGGCGTCGCTTCCGCCGGGGAATTCGTAATTGAAACAGTAGGTGTTCGTGCCGTCCGCCAGCACGAAGCCGTCGAGGCAGCCGTCGAACCAGACGTACTGGCGGGAGACCGTCTTTCCGTCCGGGCCGTCGTAGCAGATGGTCATGAGTCCGTCCCGCTTCAGCTCCATCATGCAGTTCTTCATGTGGGTGTCACCTTCAGCCGTTCCCATGATAAAGTCAACGCTGCTCTTCTTCGGACTGTCACAGCGCATGTACATGTGTGTGAGACCTCCGTCGATCAGCGGCTCGCTGGAGGCGTAGTTGTTGAACAGGAACTCGTGCCCGCCGGACATTTTGTTTTCCATATATTCGCTGGCCGTGAGGGTCACGGAGGATCCGCCGGACGTGAGGGTCAGGTACGGTCCCTTAAAGGCGAAGGAAGCCGTAAGGGCCGTCTCCTGCAGCTTGTAGCGCAGGTGATCCGTCTCCTTGTCGTACTCGAACATTTCGAGGGGCCGGAAGGAGAGGATGTTCTCACCGGAGGCATTTTTTCCGACCGTATAGGCGCCCAGCACCGTCTTCAGATTGCCGGCGGTATCCAGCACGTTCCACTGCATCCAGTCGTGGCTGTCGGCGCGGGTGATCACGTGGGACAGGGTGCGCGCCCCGGCGCGGATCGAAAAGGGGAGGCAGGTCACCTCTTCCGGCGCACTGCCTTCCTTCAGCGTCAGGGACACCTTCTCGGTCTTCGCGAGAAAGTCCTTCGCGGCCTTGCTGTCTTTCTTGAACTGGCCCTTCTTATGGGCTTCATCCAGGTCATAATTGCCGTAGAACATCTCCGGAATATAGGTGAGCTTTTTGTAGGTCCCGGTCACGTCGAGCAGCTCGATGGGGTGGGACATTTCTTTTTTGCTCTCTCCTTTGAGAAGATAGGTGTCCTGTACCTTCGCGGCGCCCTCGGCGGGGACGGCGGAGGACGCGGGGGTAAGAAGGAGGACGGCGGCGGCAAGGACCGCGGTCCATGTTCTCAGGTGCTTCATATCGGGTCCGATCCTTTCTTTTCCGGTCTTTCCTCTTTAAGGAATGCAGGTATTCCGCGGAGGAAAGACCTCTCACGTGCAAAAAGTGACTCGTAAAAACAGGCCTGCTCCGCGCACGCGCGCAGGCCTGTTCTCATTGTACAGGAAAAACTCTTTCCCGAAAAGACTTGACGGCGATCTTCGTACATAGGAAAATAAAGAGATACCTCAAACATCTAATAGGAGAGACCTATGGCGCGGACCTTAAGCGACTGCCAGCTCATCGAGCGCAGTATTATCACCACCTACCGGGAGGAGCTCTGGCAGCCCTTTATCGATTCCCTGAACCGCTATCAGCTGATCGCGCCGGGCGACCGGATCACGGTCTGCATTTCCGGAGGGAAGGACTCCATGCTGCTGGCGAAGCTGATGCAGGAGGTGCAGCGCCACGGGAACATCCCCTTTGAAAATGAATTTCTGGTCATGGACCCCGGCTATCTCCCGGAGAACCGGGCCCGCATCGAGGAAAATGCGGAGCGCCTTGCGATCCCGGTGCGGATCCTCGATTCGAAGATCTTCGATATCGCCTACTCCCAGGAGAAGGGCTCCTGCTACCTGTGCGCGAAGATGCGCCGGGGCTTCCTCTACCACCACGCGCAGGAGCTGGGCTGCAATAAGATCGCCCTCGGCCACCACTTCGACGACGTGATCGAGACCACGGTGATGAGCATGTTCTACAGTTCCCAGATCCGGGCGATGCTGCCGAAGCTCCACAGCGACAATTTCGCCGGCATGGAGCTGATCCGGCCCCTCTATCAGGTGCACGAAAAGGACATTATCCGCTGGGCGAACCGCCATGAGCTGCGCTTCCTGCAGTGTGCCTGCCGCTTCACGGAGGCTTCCGCGGGCGCGGAGGATGGCTACGGGCCGTCCAAGCGGCGGGAGATCAAGCAGCTGATCGCCTCTTTGAAGAAAGAGACGCCGGATCTCGACCAGAGCATTTTCAACAGCATTCACGCAGTCTGCCTCGACACGATGCCCGGGTGGAAGACGAAGGGCGAAAGCCACAGCTTCCTCGAGCACTACGGCGAGGCGTAAATAAGGTTTCAGACGGGATATTTTGAATGGACTGGAGAGCTTCCTTTTCCAATACAATTTTATCGAGGGGCCTCAACTACGCCCTCAAGGGCAAGGTCAAGGGGCTGACCGCGAACGGAGACCGGGTCATGGCCCGGGTCCTGGGGACGAAGGTATATCTGGTGCAGATCACCGGGATCCGCAGCGGAGAGCTCCGCATGAGCTGCAGCTGCCCCTACGCGGAGGACGGGCAGGCCTGCAAGCACATGGCGGCGGTGCTCTACGCCTGGGAAGCCCAGAAGGAGGGACGGCCGGTGGGCGCCGCTGCGGCTTCGGAGACCGGGAAGTTCAGCGGCAGGGAGCTCTTTCCGAATACGGAGGAGCGGAAAGGCCTCTTTTTTAATCCGAATCAGTTCACGGCGGGGCTGACCTTTACCGAGGAGCAGATCCGTGAGGCCCGGGAGCTGGTCGCCGGAGAGCAGCTCCGCATGGGGAATCTCTCCCTGGCCTATCAGAATTACGGCGGAAATGTGATGCTCACGGGGGACGTGGAGGCGGACTGCGCCGCGGGCAGTGAACGGACGCGCGTGCACGCGGTCTTTACGAAACGGAAATGCACCCTTCTGTCCTGCAGCGTCTGCGACCGGAAGCGGAGCCGCTACAACTGGTACCGGCCGGAACCGGGATCCGGTGAGGAGGGCGTCTGCGCCCACCGCGCGGCGCTGCTCCTTGTGCTCGACGATTATCTCCGGAAGACACGTCCCGGGGACGAGACGGACGTCCGCGGGAATCATTTCCTGCGGAACAGCCGCATCCGCGACGCGGAGGAGCGGGCGGAGGAAAAAAGGCCGGAGCTTCGTCTTCAGCCCCGGGTGATCCGGGAATACAACGGCTTCCAGCTGGGATTCCGGATCGGCGAGGGCCGGATGTACGTGGTGAAGGATCTCGATGAGCTGGTCGCAAGTCACGAGGCGGGCGGCGTCATGGAGTTCGGCAAGAACTACAGCCTCTCCTTCGCGGAGCAGACCTTCGCGGAAGATGCGCTGCCCTGGTTCCGCCTCATCGAAGAGCGGGTGGGCGAGGTGCGCCGGATGAACCGGATGCTCCGGGAGAAGCACGCCTACTATATGGACAGCATTTCGGCGGGCGGGTTCCTGGATCTCACAGGCCGGACGCTGGACCGCTTTTACGAGCTCGCGCAGGGGCAGGAGACCGCCTTCCAGGACAAGACGGACAGCGCTGCTCCGTCCGTGCTCCGGGTGGGGAGCGCTCCGCTTGCGATCACGCTGGAGATCCGCCCGAAGCGGAGCCGGAACCAGGTGACCGGGATCACCGTGGAGGGAACGGTCCCGGAGCTCCTTGCGGGCGAATCCGCCCAGTATCTCGCGGACGGCGGGACCTTGAGCCGGGTGGATCCGGAGCTGCTCGCGCGCCTTCGGCCGGTCTTCGACTCCGCGGATTACGGACATCTGGAATTTACCATCGGCAGGAACAATCTGCCGAATTTCTACTACCGCGCGCTGCCGGCTCTCGAGGAGACCGGGGCGGTGTCGGTCGTCGAGACCGAGCCGGAGGAGATCCGGAAGATCCTTAAGCCCGAGGCGAAGTTCCGGTTCTATCTGGACGCGGAGGAGGGGGTGCCTCTGTGCCGCGCGGAGGTCGCCTACGACGACGCGGTCTGGCCGGTGAAAAAGATCTATTTTGAGGATCTGCCCCTCGACGAGCGTCGGGACGTCAACGAGGAAATGGACGCCGTCGCGGAGATCCGCAGGCATTTTCCGGATTATCAGGAGGACGGCAGCTTCCGCTACCAGGGGTCGGACGACCAGCTGATCGTGGACATGCAGAAGGCCGTGACGGAGCTGCTCCGTTACGGGGAGGTCCACGCCACGGACGCCTTCGACCGCATGAAGGCCCGGAAGCTTCCGCCGGTGCGCGTGGGAGTGTCCATCGAGAGCAACCTGCTGGAGCTGGAGATCTCCTCCGGGGAGCTGACGCAGGAGGAGCTTCTGGAGGTGCTCCGGAGCTACCGCCTGAAGAAGCGTTTCCACCGCCTCAGGGACGGGCGCTTCCTCGAGATCGCGGAAGACGAGACACTTCAGACTATCGAAAATCTTGCGCAGAATCTGGACATCAAGGACAGCGAGCTCCTCTCCGGATCCCTGGAGCGGCCGGCCTTCCGCGCCCTCTATCTCAACCGGATGCTGGAGGAGCACGAGGAGCTGGTCTCGCGCAGGGACCGCAGCTTCCGCCAGCTGGTCCGCGGCTTTGAAAATGTCCGCAACACCGACGCCGAGATCCCGGAGAGCCTCGCGCAGGTGCTGCGCGGCTACCAGCGGTACGGCTTCCGCTGGATCCACGTGCTGCGGGAGGCCGGCTTCGGCGGCATTCTTGCCGATGACATGGGCCTGGGAAAGACCCTGCAGGTGATCGCGGTCCTGCTCTCGGAGAAGGAACAGGGAAGCAAAGGGCCCTCTCTTGTGGTCTGCCCGGCTTCTCTGGTATTTAACTGGCTGGAGGAGATCCGGCGCTTTGCGCCTGCCCTGCGGGCGAAGACCCTCACCGGCACGAAGGAGGAGCGGCAGCTGATCCTTGCGGAAGCGCCGGAGCGCTGGGACGTCCTCATCACCTCCTACGACCTGCTGAAGCGGGACGCGCCCTTCTACGCGCATTCCGAGTTCCTGTGGCAGGTGCTGGACGAGGCCCAGTTCATCAAGAACCCGAAGACCGCCGCCGCGAAGTCCGTAAAGATCATCAAAGCGGCCCACCGCCTGGCGCTCACCGGCACGCCTATCGAGAACCGGCTGTCGGAGCTCTGGAGCATTTTCGACTATCTGATGCCGGGCTTCCTCTACCGGTACGAGACCTTCAAAAGGAAGTTCGAGACGCCCATCGTGCGGGAGGGAAATGCCGCTGTCTCGGAGCAGCTGCGGAAGATGGCGGGACCCTTCATCCTGCGGCGTCTCAAGCAGGACGTGCTCAAAGACCTGCCGGAGAAGCTGGAGGAGGTCCGCTACTCGGCCTTCGAGGAGGAGCAGCAGCGGCTCTACGACGCGCGGGTGACGTATCTGAAGGGGCTGCTCGAGGACTTCGGCTCGAACCGCATGACGATCCTCGCGGAGCTCACGCGCCTGCGCCAGGTCTGCTGCGACCCCTCGCTTCTCGTGGAGGGCTATACGGGCGGCTCCGCCAAGCGCGAGGCCTGTCTCGATTTAATTGAGAGCGCCCTCGACGGCGGGCACCGGGTGCTGGTCTTTTCCCAGTTCACCTCGATGCTGGCGCTCCTGGAAGACGACTTGACGGAGCGGGAGATCCCCTATTTTCTGCTGACCGGGGCGACGCCGAAGGAGGAGCGCGTGCGCCTGATGCACGCATTTAACGAAGGAACGACGCCGGTGTTCCTCATTTCCCTGAAGGCGGGAGGCACCGGGCTCAATCTCACCGGCGCGGATATCGTCATCCACTACGATCCCTGGTGGAATCTTGCCGCCCAGAACCAGGCGACGGACCGCGCCCACCGGATCGGGCAGACAAAGGTGGTATCGGTGTACCGCCTGATCGCGAAGCATACCATCGAGGAGAAGATCCTCGCCCTGCAGGAGGAGAAAAAAGACCTGGCGGACGCCATTCTCGCCGGCGAACAGAGCTCGCTGATGTCGCTGAGCTACGAGGAGCTCTGCAGCCTGCTCGACGCCTGAACGTTTTGGCCGCCCTGCGCGGCGCATGACAGGAGAACCTATGGACTACATCGTTTTTGACCTGGAATGGAATCAGTGTCCCTACGGGAAGATGTTTGAAAATGAAGACCTTCCGTTTGAGATCCTGGAGATCGGGGCAGTCAAGCTCAACGAGCAGCGGGAGATCACCGATACCTTCCACCGGGTCGTGAAACCGAAAGTGTATAAGAAACTGCATTTCCGTACCCGGGAGATCGTGGAGCTGACCCAGGAGGAGCTGGACGCGGGCACGCCCTTCCCCCAGGCGGCGAAGGAATTTTTCGCCTGGTGCGGTGACGAGTACCGCCTGTGCACCTGGGGGCCGGTGGATCTGCCGGAGCTGCAGCGGAACCTGCTGTTCTACGGGATGGAGGAGTGCCTGCCGGGGCCGGTGCGCTACGAGGACGTGCAGAAGCTCTTCGCGATCACCTTTGAGAACCGGCGGATCCGCCGGGCGCTCCACGTGGCCGTGGAGGCGTTGGAGCTGCCGGAAAACGGCGGTTTTCACCACGCCCTGGACGACGCGATGTACACAGCCCGGGTCCTTCAGCAGCTGCCGGAGGAGCTGGTGCTGAAAAATTACTCCATCGACTGCTTCCAGAATCCGAAGACGAAGGAAGAGGAGGTGTACATCCGGTACGACTCCTATGAGAAATATATTTCCCGGGAGTTCGAGACCCGCGAGGAGGCCATGGAGGACCGGGAAGTCACGGCGGTCCGGTGCTTCGCCTGCAATAAGAACGTCCGCCGGGTGGTGCGCTGGTTCTCCGACGGAGGCAAGAACTACTACGCGGTGGGGCGCTGCGAGACCCACGGATTTGTCAAATCAAAGGTCCGCATGAATACCGCATCAAGCGGCCGCTTCTTCGTGGTGAAGACCACCCGCCTCGCCAGCACCGAGGAGGCGGAGACCATCCGCGGAAAGCACGATTTCATCCGCCTGAAGCGGGCGAAGAGAAGACATCACGGCTGAAGACATGTGAGGAATGAGATTATGGACCTGCTCAACAGAACGACAACGGAATTTACCGAGCTCGTGGCCTCTCCGGCCCCTGCGCCGGGCGGAGGAGGCGCAAGCGCCCTGGCAGCGGCTGTCGGCGCGGCCCTCGCCGATATGGTGGGCGAGCTCACCGTGGGCAAGAAGAAATTTGCTAAGATCGAGGGAGAACTGCGCGCCATGATGGCCCGCGCCCAGGATCTCCGTGTCCGCCTGCTGGCGTGCGTGGAGAAGGACGCGGAGGCGTTCGAGCCCCTCTCGCGGGCCTACGGCATCCCGAAGGACGACCCTGAGCGGGATGCGGTCATGGAGGAGTGCCTCCGCGGCGCTGCCGCGGTGCCCCTCGAGATCTTCGATCTTTGCTGCGAGGCCATCGCGCTCCAGAAGGAATTCGCGGAAAAGGGCAGTAAGATGGTGATCTCCGACGCCGCCACCGGCGCCGCCCTGTGCGCCGGAGCCCTCTGCGGGGCGGCGGTCAATGTGAAGGTCAACACGAAGCTCATGAAGGACCGGGCTTACGCCGACGCCGTCAACGCACACATTGACGGGAATCTGGAAACATACCGGGCTCTGGCGGAGGAGACCTTCCGTCTGGTATACGGGAGGTACTGCTGATGGCGGAGCTTTTGCGGGGCGCGCCCGTTGCGGCGGCGCTCAATGAGCGGACGGCCGCCTGCGCCGCGGCCCTGAAGGAGAGCGGCGTGATCCCCACTCTGGCGATCCTCCGCGTAGGAGAGCGGGACGACGACCTGAGCTATGAGCGGGGAGCGATGAAGCGCTGCGAAAGCGCGGGGATCGCCGTGAAGAACGCGGTCCTGCCTGCTGACGTGGACAGCGCAGCCTTCTTCCGGACCCTGGAAGAGCTGAACCGCGATCCTGCCGTTCACGGCATCCTCCTCTTCCGCCCGCTGCCTCCGCAGCTGGACGGCGAGAAGGCCCGGAAGCTGCTGGCTCCGGAAAAGGACGTGGACGGCTGCACTGACGGATCGCTCGCAGGGGTATTTACGAATACGAAACTGGGGTTTCCGCCCTGCACGGCGCAGGCGGCCATGGAGATCCTGAAGTATTATCAGATCGGGATTTCCGGGAAAAAGGCCGCCGTGATCGGCCGGAGCCTGGTGGTCGGCCGTCCCGTGGCCATGATGCTGATGCACGCGAACGCCACCGTCGCCATCTGCCACACGCGGACGGCGGACGTCCCGGCCATTGCCCGTGAAGCGGACATCCTGATCGCCGCCTCCGGTCAGATGGAGAGCGTGGGCGCGGAATACCTGCGGGAGGGCCAGACAGTCATCGACGTGGGGATCGGCTGGAATGCGGAAAAGCAGAAGCTCTGCGGGGATGTGAAGTTCGAGGAGGCGGAGCCTTATGCGGGAGCCATTACTCCGGTCCCCGGAGGCGTGGGAAGCGTGACCACCGCGGTGCTCGCAGGCCACGTGGCGGAGGCCGCGCAGCGGGCGCTGGAGAGAAGAAGAGAAGCGGGGGAGACGGTGTGAGCGCGCAGGAAGGCGTCTCTTTAAAAAAATGCTCCCGCGGCGGCCTGCGGAAGCGCGGCATCGCCGCGCGGGAGGCGCTGAAAGAGGAAGAGCGGGCGGAGAAATCCGCGCAGATCTGCCGGAGGATCGCGGAGAGCGGGCTGTTCCGCCGGGCGGAGACGGTGATGATCTACGATCACGTGCGCGGCGAGGTGTCGCTGGATAGGCTTTTGACCTCGCCGGCCGCTGCCGGAAAGCGTTTCTGCTATCCGCTCTGTACGGAGGGGAGGAAGCTCCTCGCCCTGATTCCCGGGGCGTGGAAACGGGGTCCCTTCGGCATCCGGGAACCGCTCCGGGAGGAGTCGGAGGAGGTGCCGCCGGAGACGATCGATCTTGTCATCTGCCCCGGAACGGTATTTGACGAAAGCGGGCACCGCATGGGCATGGGCGGCGGATATTACGACCGGTTCCTGCCCCTGTGCTTAAAAGGCCGCGCCGTGATGGCCGCCTTCGAGGTCCAGAAGGTCCCCGGCGTTCCCGCGGAGGACTGGGACGTCCCGATGGAATATGTATTTACTGAACAGGCGGTATATCCCGGTGCCGGGCAATCCGGCAACGGCCGCGAAAGAGGATGAAAAAAGCTGCACATCGGTTGTGCAGCTTTTTTATGCAGTAAGGGCGGAGAACCCGCATCGTGCGGCCGGCCGTTCCGGCCAGTACAGGCAGGTGTGAGGGGCTTACCAGTCCACGGCTTCGATCGCCGCCTTCTCAATGGGAAGACCTGCGAGATAGCGGCGGGTAAAGGTCTCAAAGCCCTCAACGTCCTTCGGATCCGGAGCGACGGCATCGCCTGCCAGAGCCGCAAAGATCCGGTTGTCGAGATAATCTTCCAGCTTTCCGTCCTGCTTTCCGTCTGCCAGATAGGCGGCCAGAAGCGCGATACCCCAGGCTCCGCCCTCGCTGGCGGTGGCCATGACCGTCACCGGTGTGTTGACGGCAGCGGCCAGATAGCGCTGCATGACGCCCGGCGTCTTGAAGAGGCCGCCGTGTCCCATAATGCGGTCGAGCTTTACGCCTTCGTCCTTCAGCAGGATGTCCATGCCGAGCTTGACGGCTCCGAGGGAGGTGTAGAGGTTGGCGCGCATGAAATTGGCCAGGTTAAAGCGGCTGTCCGGTGTGCGGACGAAGAGGGGACGGCCCTCGTTGATAAAGGTGACGTTCTCGCCGGAGTAGTAGCCGTAGGGAAGCAGGCCGCCGCAGTCCGGATCTCCGCTTAAGGAGTGGGTATAGAGGGTGCCGAACAGCTTGCCCATGTCTGCTTCGATGCCCATCAGACCGCAGAATTCCCGGAAAATGCCGACCCAGGCGTTCAGGTCCGAGGTGCCGTTGTTGGCGTGGGACATCGCGCAGGGGAAGCCGGAGGGCGTCGTGACCATATCGATCTCCCGGTGCAGCTTCGAGAGCTGCTTTTCCAGGACGACCATGGCGAAGGTGCTGGTGCCTGCGGACAGGTTGCCGGTGCGGGGCGAGACGGAGTTGGTGGCGGTCATACCGGTTCCTGCGTCACCTTCCGGCGGGCATAAGGGGATCCCTGCCTGAAGGCTGCCGCTCTCGTCCAGGAGCGCCGCGCCTTCTTCGGTGAGGAAGCCTGCCGCGTCTCCGGCCGCGAGGACCTTCGGGAAGATATCGCGCAGATGCAGGGGGCAGCCCTTCTTTGCGAACAGCTCATCAAACTGCTGTACCATGCCCTCATTATAGTCGATGGTATCCGAATCGATCGGGAACATGCCGGCGGCGTCTCCGACGCCGATGACCTTTTCCCCGGTCAGCTTATAGTGCATATAGGCGGCGAGCGTGAAGACAGAGGCTACGTTCTTTACGTGTTCTTCGCCGTCCAGAAGCCTCTGGTAGAGGTGAGCCACCGACCAGCGCAGCGGGATGTTGAACTGGAAGAGCTCGGTCAGCTCGTCGGCGGCTTCCGTGGTGTTGGTGTTGCGCCAGGTCTGGAAGCGGGCGATCTGCCGGTCGTCCCGATCCAGGGCGATATAGCCGTGCATCATGGCGCTGACGCCGATGGCGCCGAAGGTCTTCGGGGTGACGCCGTATTTCTCCTCCACGTCGCGGCGGAGCGAGGAATAGCAGGAGCGCAGCCCGGCGTCCGCGTCGGCGAGATCATAGGTCCAGACGCCGTCCACCAGCTGATTCTCCCACTCGTGGCCGCCGACTGCGAGGACATTTCCGTCGTAGTCAATGAGGACGCCCTTGATGCGGGTGGAGCCGAATTCGATGCCCAGCGCCATCTTTCCCTGTTCGATCAGTTCTCTTGGAGTCATAATTTCCATCTCCTCTTTTCATTGTTTTGCAGGATATCCGCAGCCGATGACATACGCAGGTGTCTTTTTCTGTTTCTCCCGCAGGCGGGGATGATTCCGTACGTGCCAGCTTTATTATATACCTCCGGCCGGAGGCGGAGGAAGGGAAAAATAGATGCCCCAGGAGGTTTTCCAGCCGGCAGCCGATACCGAAGTCGCTTTTGTGCGGAGCCGGAGCGGCCTTTCGGTGTTCAGGCAGCTACTGCCGGTAGAACTGCCCGTCGCTGCGGTCGTAATACCAGAAGATGTCGTAGTAGGTGTGGCCGTTGCTGAAATCGCTGCCCGAGGTGACGAAGGCGCCGGTCTCCATTTCATGGAAATCCATGACCTTGCCGGAGATGTCCGGCTCGTAGGGATCTCCGTCCCGGACGCCGAAGATGAAGGAGGTGCTGCCGGAGCCGCCTGCGGTCTGCTCAAAGGAGAAGAAGCGCGGGCCGTCCTCGCCCACCCGGTAGAGCGGGTGCTCGCCGGAGAGGATCGTGTAAAACCGTGCGTCCCCGTGGAGGCCGGAGCGGATGAGAGTGACCTCTCCGTCCGGATAGACGAAGTAGACGTTCACATTTTCGTAGCCGAAGTCCCAGGGATCTCCGGTGAGGCCGTAGGCTTCAAAGGTGCCGTCGCAGTCGTAATCCCCGTAGAGGAAATAGATCTCCGTTCCGGAGGCGGCGTCGCGGAACCGGGCTCGGAGCTCCGATTCCGGGAGCGTTTCCGGTTCCGGGACCGGTGTGGGCGCCTGGGTCGGTGTGACAGTCGGAGCCGTCGTGACGGTCGGAGGGGCAGTCGGAGCGGGCGTCGGCGTGACGGCCGCGGGTGCGGAGGGGGCAGGCGTCACTTTTTCCGGGGAAGCGCCATCTTCCGCGTCCTTCTCTTCCCGGCGGATGCGGTCCCGCATCTCCTTTGCGTCAGAGCGGTCCGGATCGAGCTTCAGGGCATTTTCATAGGCTTCCAGAGCCTGATTGCGCCAGGCCTCCGCCAGGTAGGGGTCGTCCTCGGACTGCGCGCGCAGGTACCAGGCATTTCCCAGGGCCGCGCAGGCGTCCGCATTGTTCGGATCGATGCGCACCGCGTCGCGGAAGGCCAGGATCGCGTCCTCGTAATTCAGCTGTTCCAGGTATTTCTGTCCCAGATAGAGCTTCCGCTTCGATCTCTGGGCGGGCGAAAGAAGGACCGCAAGGAGAGCGAGAGCGGCTGCTGCAAGGACGAGAGCCGTGACAAGGGCGACGCGGAAGCGGGTGTGTTCCTTCATAAGAGCCTCCTTTTACCGGGAGAACAGCTCCGGCAGTTCCCCGGAGGAACGGTCCTCCCGGTCCATATGGCGGGAAAAGCCGAACAGCGCTGCGAAGACCAGAAAGACGGCGAGGACCGTCAGCGCGATGTTGAGCATCATGTGCGTCCGGAGCAGCATCATCGCGGTCAGAAAGAGCGCGG
>ONST01000055.1 GCA_900320575.1 uncultured Eubacteriales bacterium | reverse complement strand
TCCTTGCCGATCACCTTCAGGAAATCCGCCGTGGTCACCTCTCCCAGGGCCAGTCCGCGGACCATCAGCGTCGCTACCTGGTTGCCGCAGTTGCCGGGGGTATCCATCAGCATGGGCATGAAGGAGACCAGAAGCGGCAGCGTGGCAAAGGTCGCCTCGTAGTGGGTGGTGATCATGCCGGTAAAGGTCGCGGAAAGCATGAGGATCAGCAGCCAGGGGATCCTCTGCTTGACATGGGACCAGACCGAGGTGCCGAAATAGGTGGCGTTCGCGTCGTCAGGCAGAATAGCCGCCATCTTCTGCATATCCTCGGTGGACTCTTCGGTCAGGACGTCCAAAGCGTCGTCCATGGTGACGATACCGACCAGCATGCCCTCCTCGTCCACGACGGGCATGGCCGTAAAGGCGTAGCGCTGGATCTGCCGGGCCACCAGCTCCTGGTCGTCCGTGACCTTCACGGAAATGACATTATCGTCCATCAGGTCCTTGATGGGCAGATCCGGGTCGCTCAGCAGCAGGTCTCTCGCGGAGACGACGCCGACCAGGCGGTTCTTCTCCACGACGTAGCCGGTGTAGACGGTCTCGGCGTTCTCGCCCTGCTCGCGGATCGCCTGCAGCGCGCCTTTTACGTCCATCTCCTCGCGGAGGCGGATGTACTCCGGCGTCATCATCGAGCCCGCGCTGGACTCCGGGTAATGCAGCAGCTTGTTCAGGGAATCCCTCGTCTGCTTGCTGGACTTCTCAAGGATCCGCTTGACCACGGAGGCCGGCATGTCCTCCAGCATATCCGCCGCGTCGTCGAGCGAGATCTGTTCCAGCGTCTCGACGATCTCCTTGTCGGAGAAGCCCTCCACGAGGTCGTTGCGGGCCTCATCGGACATGTAGGTGAAGGCGTCGGTGGCGACCTCCTTCTTCAGGAGACGGAAGACCACCAGGCGGTTGTTCTCGTCCAGATCCTCCAGGATCTCCGCGACGTCGGCCGGGTGCATCTCGGACGTCGCTTCCCGCAGCTCCCGGTACTGCCGCTTCATCAGCAGCCGGAGCAGCCGCTCTTTCGTCAGGCGCTCCTCCGCCTGCTCCATTCTCTCATCCATCGGTATGTTCCTCCCTGCATAAAAAATGCGCATACTGCGCGGTCTCTTACCGCCGCGCAGCATACGCATCCGCTTTTCGGAACACAAAAGGCCAATGCCCGCTTCCGCATCCCGTGGTCAAAGGAGCCCTCTCTCTTCATCCACGCCATGCGGAACCGGCTTCGCATATGAACTGATGCGAACCGGCCCTGTTCTCCCGGAGCGGGAGCTGTGCTTTTCCTGTGCGGCGGTAATTCTTTCGTCGGTAATGGTCAGAATCCATTACAAAAGCTCATCTCCCTTCCTTCGGAACTTGTCCGCGCGGTGCGTACCCGGTCTGCACCGTCCCGCTTCCGCCGGACTCCTCTATATAGTAGTTTACTCCATTTTCTGTCAAGGTGCAAGAAAGATTCGGCCGCGCAGGGCATTTCCGCGCGGGAACGCCGCCGGCGCTTTCAGAAGGCCGCGATCAGCCCGCCGATCCCCTCTTTCCGGAAAATATCCTTGTAATAGACCATCTCGTCGCGGATGATCTCATCGATCGCCCGCATGCCGAGCAGCTCCACCGGAGCCCGGTCGTCGGTGAGAACGTGCTCGCCTCCCTCACAGGTGACAAGGGAGTCCGCCGCATAGGTCAGAAGAGAGGCGAGCTCGCGGTCGGAAAGGCGCGCGGTCCCCTCCCGCAGCGTCTCCTCCATCGCGGGATCATCCGAGGCGAACAGCTCCCGGTTCGTGCCCCCGGCCACGTCCACGGTGGCGACGGCAGGGAAAACGGTGCAGATGGTATCCGTCAGATACTCGTTGATGCTGCCCTCCGAGCCGGAGCGCATGTTCATATTGACGACCATGACCCCGCCGGGCGCAAGGTGCGCGTGCACCATTTCAAAGAATTCCTTCGAGGACATCTGGAACGGGATCGTAATATCCTGATAAGCATCCACCATGATCACGTCATACTGCCGGTCCGCCGCTCCCAGATAGGCGCGGCCGTCGTAGGTCACGGTCTTCGCCTCCGGCGGGCAGTCGAAATAGGTGCCGGCCAGCGCGGTGATCTTCTCGTCGATCTCCACGCCCTCGATCTCCATATTCCCGAAATACCGCAGGCACTGGCGGGCGTAGGTGCCGGTCCCCATGCCCAGGATGAGCACGCGGCAGTTCTCCCCCGAAGCGGGGTCAAAGCCGGCCATCAGCGGCGCAGCCATCGCGTAATCGTAGTACATCCCGGTGAGGCCGCCGTTCTTCTTGGTGATGGACTGGACGCCGAAGAGCACGTTCGTGGAGAGGATCACGTCCTCCTCCGTCTCCCGGACCTGCAGATAATTGTAGACCGACTCGCCCTCGTAGGCCAGCTCCTTCTCCCAGAAGGCGAAGCTGTCGGAGTGGCCGAGGACCGTGCAGATAAGAAACAGGACGAGCGAGACCGCGGCCGCCTTCTTCCCGCTCTTCCGGCTCAGGAAATAGACCAGGCCCAGAGCGAGCAGGATCCCCGAGAAGATCAGGAAGGTGACCGAGGTCCCGACCGAAGGAATGGTCGCGAAGGTCGGCAGAAAGGTCCCCAGGATGCTGCCGATCGTGTTCATGGCCCCCAGCATGCCCACGGTCTCCCCGCTCACGTCGAGGGATTTCACCGAATATTTCACGAGCGAGGGCGTGACCGTTCCCAGCAGGAACAGCGGGAACACGAAGATCACCATGCAGCTCACAAAGGCCGCCAGGATCAGGAAATTGGTATCCACCGCCAGGACGAGGAGTCCCGAGATCAGGATGATCAGGTACTTTCCGGCCACGGGGATCGCCGCGATCCACACCGCCGCGATCAGGATCCGCCGGTAGAGGCGGTCCGGATCCGGATCCTTGTCCGCGCTCTTCCCGCCGTAGACGTTGCCCAGGGCCATCGCGATCATGATGGTCCCGATAATGATCGTCCAGACGATCTGCGAGGAACTGAAATACGGGGCCAGCAGCCGGCTCGCCCCCAGCTCCACCGCCATGACCGACATGCCGGAGAAGAACTCCGTCAGGTACAGGTAGTATTTATTTTTCAGCAGTACGCTCTCTTTTCCGTCCAATGCAGCAAAGCCTCCGTCAAAAAACATGCAGGAGCGGCCGTAAAAGCCGTCCTGCATGCTATTGTACCTGTATTTTTTTCTCCGCGCAAGGAAATGCTTACGCCTCCGGATCGATACTGTCCGCACGGTAAATGAATGTTACGCTGCAGTCCTGATCGTCCCGGGCTCCGGAGAAGGTCCGGTAGGATCTCGCAGCGTCGCGGATCTCCCGGATCCGGCTGTCCAGATCCTTGACATTGTTGAAATAGAGATCCGTGATCTTCTCGATCCCCTCGTCGTTGAATTCCGCCACGCCGTCCCGGAGCTCGATGCACCCGGACAGAAGCTCCGCCATGCCCTCGGCCAGCTGCTTCGCGCCGCCGGAAAGCTGCGCGCTTCCGCTGACCAGGTCCCCGGA
>ONST01000194.1 GCA_900320575.1 uncultured Eubacteriales bacterium | reverse complement strand
CGCAGAGTCGCAGTCTTGACACCGCCCACATACTCGGAGTGACGGAAGTAGATCTTCTGCTCCAGCTTCTTGCCGGTAACAGCGACCTTCGCCGCATTAACAATGATCACATAATCGCCGCAGTCCACGTAAGGCGTGAAGATGGGCTTGTCTTTTCCTCTTAACAGTCTTGCGGCTTCTGTCGCCACACGTCCGAGCGTCTTGCCCTCGGCATCGATCACATACCACTTGCGCTCGATGTCATTCGGGTTCGCCATAAATGTCTTCATCGGTTTCCCTCCTGAATCAATGTAAAATCTGTACGATCGGCTGCGGATCTCTCCGCGCACCACTGGCGCGATCCGCACCGCATCCAGATGGTCTTTTTTCTGTCGTTCCGTCCGGATCACCTTCATCCGGTTCGGGGCGCCGTGACGTTTCCGGGGCTTTGGTCCGTTTCACTGCGCACAAATAATAAACGGCCGGGAATGCCGCAGGCATTATTATACTGGAAAAAGGAGAGGTCTGTCAACCGGATTTTCCCTTATTTCCGCTCATTTTTATGCCAATGGTCCCTGTTCCTGCGCACGCTCCCATTCCGGATAACGGATCTCTTTGAGCACCAGCCCCTTCGCGAGGGCGGTCTGCCCGGCGCAGCTCCGGTCCCGGGCCTCGAGGATCTTCTCCATCTCCTCCGGGGGATATTTTCCCTCGCCGATCTCGATCAGGGTCCCGGCCAGGATCCGCACCATGTTATAGAGAAATCCGTTTCCCGTAATAAAAAAGGAAATGCGGTCCCCCGTCCGGATCACCTCCGCCCGGTAGATCGTGCGCACCGTCGTTTTGCTGGAATAGCCGGAGGAACAGAACGAAGCAAAATCGTGCTCACCGACGAGATACTGTGCCGCGCGGTCCATTTTCTCCGCGTCCAGCGGATAGTAGATGTGGTTCTCCAGGTTCCGCATCATCGGATCCGGGAACTTCCGGTTGAGGATCCGGTATTCGTAGGTCTTCACAGTCTCCTGAAAGCGGGGATGGAAATCCCCGGGCACCTCTTCGGAATCCACGATCCGGATATCCTCCGGGAGGCGCGCGTTCAGCGCCAGCGCGATCTTCGAAGGAGCGATCCGGGTCTCCACGTCGAAGACTGCCACATTTCCCTCCGCGTGCACGCCGGTATCGGTGCGGCTGGCGCTTTTGATGCGGAGCGGCTCGCAAAAGAGATCGGCGAGCGCCGACTCGATCACGTCCTGAATGGCAATGCCGTTGACCTGGGACTGGAAGCCGTGATAGTTGGTCCCGTCGTAGGCGATGATCAGCTTGATTCTCATAATTCCTCCGAAAATGAAAAAGAGCCCCTCCCGTCTGTCAGCGCGGAAAAACGCAGGGGTGCTCTTTTATGCCGGTCAGATCCATCCGCCGCCGAAGATCCGGAAGCAGATGCAGATTCCCAGGAAGACCGCCATGACGAGAAAAGCGATGAGGTCCCGTCTCTGGTAGCGGAGCGGCTTCATCTGGGTGCGCCCGCTGCCGCCGTGGTAGCATCTGGCCTCCATCGCCAGCGCCAGATCATTGGCCCGGCGGAAGGCGGAGACGAACAGCGGCACCAGCAGCGGGATCATGCCGCGGACACGTTTCAGAAGATTGCCGCTCTCAAAGTCGGCTCCTCGGGCGATCTGCGCCTTCTGGATCTTATCGGTCTCTTCCATCAGGATCGGGATAAACCGAAGCGCGATCGACATCATCATCGAGATCTCGTGTACCGGGACATGAAGGAGCTTCAGCGGAGTGAAGAGGTTCTCCATCGCGTCCGTCAGCTGGTTCGGCGTCGTGGTCAGCGTCATGATCGAAGAGCCGGTCACAAGGCATGCGAGCCGCAGTCCCATGCGCAGCGCGGTGACCACGCCCTGTCTGGTGATCCGGAGGATCCCGAACTGCCAGAGGATATCGCCCGGCGTGAGCAGCAGATTAAAGAACATCGTCACGATCAGGATGAACAGGATCCCGCGGACGCTCTTTAAAATGAATTTCGCCGGAACCTTCGAGAGCACGATGAGGGCGGCCAGAGCGGCGACCGCAAACGCGTAGCCCAGCACGCCGTTCACCAGAAACAGCGCCGCGATATAGACGATGGTCCCCACGAACTTGACCCGCGGGTCCAGCCTGTGAAGAATGGAATTGACCGGGTAATACTGTCCCAGTGTGATCTCCCGTGCCATAGATTACAGTGAACTCCTTTTTGCAAGGGCCTGAAGGATGCTTTCCTTCGCCTCCTCCACCGTGGTGCAGGAGGTATCCACCAAAAGACCCTTTTCCTTCAGCGCGTGCATGATATAGGTGACCTGGGGAGCTGCGAGCCCGATCTGCTCCAGTTCCCGGTAATGTGCGAAGACCTCGCGCGGCGTTCCGTCAAAGACGATCTTTCCGCCGTCGACCACCAGAAGCCGGTCCGCGTAGTCCGCCACGTCCTCCATGCTGTGGGAAACGAGGATGATCGTGATCCCGCGTTCGTCACGCAGATCCCGGATGAGCCCGAGGACCTCGTCGCGCCCGTGGGGATCGAGCCCGGCTGTCGGCTCATCGAGGATCAGAACTTCGGGATCCATAGCGAGAACACCGGCGATCGCCACACGGCGCTTCTGGCCGCCGGACAGTTCAAAGGGCGAGGTCGTAAAGAGCTCCTCCGGCATTCCGACCTGCAGCAGGGCCTTCGCGGCCCTCTCTCTGGCTTCGTCCGGAGCAAGCCCCTGATTCTTCGGTCCGAACATCACGTCTGTCAGCACATCCGTTTCAAACAGCTGGTTTTCCGGATACTGGAATACCAGCCCCACACGGGTGCGGAGGTGCCTTAAGTCGAAGCCCTTCTCCCGGATATCCTGTCCCCGGTAGAGCACCTGTCCTTCCGTGGGCTGCATCAGCCCGTTCAGCTGCTGGATCAGCGTGGATTTTCCGCTGCCGGTGTGGCCGATGATGCCGATAAATTCGCCCTCCCCGATCTTCAGGTCCACCTGTTCCAGGGCAGATACCGCGTAGGCCGTCCCGGTCCCGTAGGTAAAGGATACATTTTTCAGCTCGAGGATCGGCTGCTTTGTCTCCATGAATGCTCCTGTCTGTCCGGAAACGGCAGGCGTTCCCGCCCTTCCGGTCTCATTTTCCGATTATGCCAGTGCCGCGACCAGTTCGTCTACCGTAAGAATGCCCTCCGGCAGACTGACGCCCGCGCACCTCAGCTCGTATGCCAGCTCCGTGACCTGCGGAACGTCCAGCCGGTAGCTCTTCAGCTTCTCCACCTGGGAGAAGATCTCCCGGGGCGTCCCCGTCATAACGACCTCTCCGCGGTCCATGACAAAGACCCGGTCCGCGTGAACGACCTCCTCCATGTAATGGGTGATGAGGATGACCGTCACGTGCTCCTTCTCGTTGAGTTCCCGGACGACCTTCAGCACCTCCTGCCGGCCGTTCGGGTCCAGCATGGCGGTCGGTTCGTCGAGAACGATGCAGTCCGGATGCATGGCGACGACGCCTGCGATCGCGACCCTCTGCTTCTGTCCGCCGGACAGCCGGTTGGGGGACTTGTCGCGGTGCTTCTCCATGCCCACCTTCACGAGGGCATCGTTGACTCGCTCCCAGATCTTCTCCGTGGGAAGGCCCAGGTTCTCAGGGCCGAAGCCCACGTCCTCCTCGACGATCGTCCCGATGATCTGGTTATCCGGGTTCTGAAAGACCATGCCCGCCTTCTGCCGGACGCGCCAGAGATCGTCCTCGCTCTTCGTGTCGATCCCGTCCACCCACATCGTCCCCTTCGTCGGAACGAGGAGCGCGTTGATGTGCTTGGCCAGTGTGGACTTGCCCGAGCCGTTGTGGCCGAGGATCGCGATAAATTCACCGGGCTCGACGTCGAGATCGACGCCGTTCAGCGCGCGCACTGTCTCCGGCGTTTCGGAGTCCTCTCTGTATTTCTGATATTCAAATCCGAGGCCCAGTGCCTGAATAATTCCCATTTATTCCACCGTCTGCGCGATCAGCTGCCAGATCTCGTCCCGTCCCTCCTTCGTGACCGCGGAAAACGGAATGACCGCGGTATCGGAGGATGCGCCGAGCCCCGTCCGGATGGCCTTCAGGGCGCCTTGCAGCTGAGATCGCTTGATTTTGTCTTTTTTCGTCGCAATAATGACCGGCACGCGTCCGCTCTCCACCACCCAGCTGTACATCAGTCTGTCATTCGCCGAAGGCGCGTGGCGGATATCCACCAGCAGGAATACGCTCTTCAGCATCCCGGAGGTGTGAAGATAGCGCTCGATCATCTTTCCCCACTTCGCCTTCACCTCCACCGAGGCGTTGGCGTAGCCGTAGCCCGGCAGGTCCACCAGATAACAGTCCGGCGCAAAATCCTCCCGGTTCTCTCCTTCGTTGATCCGGTAATAGTTGATGGTCTGGGTCTTTCCGGGCTGGCTGGAGATCCGCGCGTAGGATTTCCGCTCCATCAGCGCATTGATGAGGGAGCTCTTTCCCACGTTGGATTTTCCGGCAAATGCAGCTTCGCACCGCCTGTTCTCCGGCAGTTTGCTGGTAATGCCGCACACGGTCTCCAGATTGACCGATCGGATCTTGTATCCCATGCTGCTCCTTTTTACGTCTGTATTGTCCTTACCCGGCCTGGGCTCCGTCTTCCTCCGGAGTGCGGAGCGCTTCTTTGAGCACCTCCTCCATCCGGGAGACATAGACGATACGAAGATTCCGGGTGATCTCCTTCGAGATCTCCTGCACATCCGGCCGGTTCTTCTCCGGCACGAGCACCGTGCGGATGCCCGCCTTTTTTGCCGCCAGCAGTTTTTCCTTCAGGCCGCCGATCGGCAGGACGTGCCCCCGGAGGGTGATCTCGCCTGTCATCGCCACGTCGGCGCGCACCGGAATGCGGGTCGCCGCGGAGATCATCGCCGTCGCCATGGTAATGCCCGCGGAGGGGCCGTCCTTGGGCACCGCTCCCTCCGGAATATGGATGTGGATGTCGTGTTCCGGAAAATAATCCGCGGCGAGACCGTACTGCTCCGCTACCGAGCGGATATAGCTGATGCCGGCCTGTGCCGATTCCTTCATCACGTCCCCGAGCTGGCCGGTGAGAACGAATTCTCCCTTGCCCGGCATCACGTTCACCTCGACCTGGAGCGTTTCGCCGCCTACCGCGGTCCAGGCCAGACCGCGGACGATCCCGATCTCGTCCTCCCCGTTGGCGGGATTCACCGTATAGCGGGGATTGCCGAGGAACGACGCCAGGTTCTTCTCCGTCACAGAGACCTTCGGCTTTCCTTCCTCGAGGATCCGGCGCGCGGTCTTGCGGCAGATCTCGCCGATCTTCCGCTCCAGCTGCCGGACGCCGGCCTCCCGCGTATAGCGGGTGATCAGGTCGCTCAGGGCTCCGTCGCTGATAGAGAGCTGCTCCTCCCCGATTCCGTTCTGACGTTTCTGCTTGGGGATCAGGTGCTCTTTCGCGATATGCAGCTTTTCATTTTCCGTGTAGGAAGTGACCTCGATGATCTCCATGCGGTCCAGCAGCGGCCGCGGAATGGTCTGGGCGTTGTTGGCGGTGGCGATGAACAGCACCTCGGAGAGATCGATGGGGATCTCGATGTAGTGATCTTCAAAGTGGCTGTTCTGTTCCGAATCCAGCACTTCCAGAAGCGCGGACGCGGGGTCTCCCCTGTGATCGGCGCCGACCTTGTCGACCTCGTCGAGAACGATCAGCGGATTTTTGACGCCGGCAGACTTCAGGCAGGCGGCGATCCGTCCCGGCAGAGCTCCCACGTAGGTCCGCCTGTGGCCGCGGATCTCCGCCTCGTCGTGGACGCCGCCCAGCGCCAGACGCAGATATTTCTTATCGAGCGCCTCGGCAATGGAGTGCCCGATGGACGTCTTGCCGGTCCCGGGAGGACCGACCAGGCAGAGGATCGGGCTCGTGCCCTTCTTCGTCAGCTGGAGTACGGCCAGATATTCCAGGACCCGCTCCTTGATCTTTTCCAGCCCGTAGTGGTCGCGCTCGAGGATCTCCTTCGCGCGGGAGAGGTCCTCGCAGTCCTGCCCGGCCTTGTCCCAGGGCATCGCAAGAAGGGTCTCGATATAGCCCCGGAGGACCGCTCCCTCGGGGGACTGCGCATTCAAAGAAGCGAAGCGGCCGATCTCCCTCTGGATCCGGTCTTTGACTTCATCAGAAGCCTGAAGTGCGCCGCAGGCTTCCCGGAAACGGTCCACGTCGGAAAGCGTGGTGTCGTCCCCCAGCTCCTCCCGGATCGCCTTCAGCTGTTCCCGGAGAATGTATTCCTTCTGATTCTTATCAAGGCGTTCCTTGACCTTCTCCTGCAGTTCGCGGCGGATCCGCTGCACCTCCGCTTCGCCGGTCAGGATCACGCTGAGCGTCTCGAACCGCTCGCTGACAGTCACCGCTTCGAGAAGGGCCTGCCGTTTTTCCCAGGGGAGCGGCAGGTTCACGGCGATCTGATCGACCATCTTTCCGATCTCGCGGTTCTGCAGGATCTGCGAGGTGACCTCTTCGCTCAAATTCCCCGCTTCTTTCGCGTAATCCTCGAAATACCCGGTGAGGGCCCGAAGCATGGCTTCCTCCGCGAGAGGCCCGCCAAACGTCTCCTCCTCCAGATCAAAGGTCATCACCTCGGCGTCGAGATACGGCGTCTCGCGCAGAAAGGACGATACTTCCGCCCGTTCGATGCCCTCGACCAGGATACGGAGCACCTTTTTCGGGAGCTTCACCACCTGCTTGATCCGGGCGATGGTACCGATCCGGAAAAGGCCGGACGCTTCCGGATCCTCTTCTCCCGGATTCCGCTGGGTAATGAGAAAGACCTTCTGCGTCCCGATCATCGCCCGCTCAATGGCGCGGACGGATTTTTCCCGCTTAATATCAAAATGCATCAGCATCCCGGGCAGCACCACGGCTCCCCGGAGCGCCACCGCCGGAAGGATCGAAATCGGACTTTCGCTCAAATTATGCCTCTTTTCTCAGCACCTTCGGGGCTTCGGTCCCCTCCACCGCTTCTTTTGTGATCACGCATTCCGTCACGGTATCGTCGGACGGGACCATGTACATGGTGTCCATCATGATCTTTTCCATGATCGCGCGCAGGCCTCTCGCACCGGTCTTCCGCTTGAGCGTCTCCTTTGCGATCTCCCGCAGCGCGTCGTCCTCCACCGTCAGCTTCACGCCGTCCATTTCCAGAAGACGGGTATACTGGCGGATCAGGGAGTTCTTCGGTTCTTTGAGGATCCGCACGAGGGCGTCCTCGTCCAGAGCCTCCAGGGCGACCACCACCGGGATCCGGCCGATCAGCTCAGGGATCAACCCGAACTTCACGAAATCGGCAGGCATCACCTGCTGCAGGATCTCGCCCGCCTCTTTGTCGGTATCCACGGAACGGATCTCGGCTCCGAAGCCGATGGATTTCTTCTCCAGCCGCCCGGCAATGATCTTCTCCATGCCCACGAAAGCGCCGCCGCAGATGAACAGGATGTCCTTGGTATCGATCTGGATCATCTCCTGCTGCGGATGCTTCCTGCCGCCCTGGGGAGGAACGGAGGCCACCGTGCCCTCGATGATCTTCAGGAGCGCCTGCTGCACGCCCTCGCCGGAGACGTCGCGGGTAATGGAGGTATTTTCCGATTTACGGCCGATCTTGTCGATCTCGTCGATGTAGATAATGCCGTGCTGGGCCCGCTCCACATCGTAGTCCGCCGCCTGGATCAGCTTCAGAAGAATGTTCTCCACGTCCTCACCGACATAGCCGGCCTCGGTCACCGTGGTCGCGTCGGCGATCGCGAAAGGCACGTTCAGCATGCGCGCCAGCGTCTGCGCCAGAAGCGTCTTGCCGGAGCCGGTCGGCCCCAGCATCATAATATTGGATTTCTGCAGCTCGACGTCATTTTCCTTTCCATCGGGAGCAAGCAGGCGCTTGTAGTGGTTGTAGACCGATACCGCCAGCACTTTCTTCGCGGTATCCTGTCCGATCACGTACTCGTCCAGGAACGCCTTGATCTCCACCGGCTTGGACAGACGGATATCAGTCCCGGCGAAATCCGGCTCCTTTCCGGAGCCCCTGCGCTTTCCGTCCTCTTCGTCCAGAATGTTCCTGCACAGCGTGATACAGTTCTCACAGATGGAGACGCCGTCCGGCCCTGTGATAATGCGGACCTCATTCTCTCCCGTCCCGCAGAAGCTGCATCTGGTCATCTTGGTATGTCTTGCCATCTTCCGGCATATCCTCCTTTTCGCACCGGAACTGTCCGGTCCGCGAATGTTGCAAAAGCCCCCTGTATCCAGGAGGCTTTGTGATTTCCTGTTATCGATTTGTCACAACGCTGTCGATCAGCCCGTAGCTGACGGCTTCCTCCGCGGTGAGCCAGTGATCGCGGTCCGTGTCGCGCTCGATTACTTCGATCGGCTGTCCGGTGTTAGCGGCGAGCACCTGGTTCAGACGCTGCTTCGTCTTTAAAATGTGCTCCGCGTCGATCAGCATATCCGACGCCCGGCCCTGCGTGCCGCCGGAGGGCTGATGGATCATGATCTCCGCGTTCGGAAGCGCCTGCCGCTTGCCCTTTGCGCCGCCCGCCAGAAGGAACGCCCCCATGCTGGCGGCCATGCCGATGCAGATCGTGGACACGTCGCACTTGATGTACTGCATCGTGTCGTAGATCGCCCAGCCTGCGGTGACAGAGCCTCCCGGGCTGTTGATGTAGAGACTGATATCCTTCTTCGGATCCTCGGACTCCAGAAACAGGAGCTGCGCGACGACCACCTGGGCGGTCACCTCGTTCACTTCCTCTCCGAGGAAAATGATGCGTTCCTTCAGGAGCCGCGAATAGATATCATAGCTTCTCTCTCCCTGCGCCGTCTGCTCGACGACATAGGGCATGGATACATTTCTGATCAAATTCAGACCTCCTCGGCGTTCTCCGCGATGAACGTCACCGCTTCCTGGACCGCCATATCCTGCTTCATCTGCTCTTTCTCGTAATCGCCCATCATTTCCTTCAGGCGGTCGGCTTCCATGCCGTACTGCTCCGCGATCTTCAGGACCTCGGCCTCGAGCTTCTCATCCGTGATCTCGATCTTCTCGGCCTTCGCGACCTCCTCCAGCACCAGGCGGGTCTGGATCTGCTTCAGGGCCTGCGGGCGCATATCGGCCTTGATCTTCGCTTCGTCCTGGCCGGTGTAAGTGCAGTACATCTCCATGGAAATGCCCTGGCTCTGCATGCGCTGTGCGAAGTCCTCGTAGGACTGCTCGACCTGGGAATCGACCATGGCATCCGGAATATCCATCTCGGACGCGGCGATCAGCTTGTCGACCGCCTCATTTTCCTTCTCGGTCTTCGCGGTCTTCTCCTTCGCCTCCAGCAGGTTCTTTCTCACGTCGTCCTTGTACTCGTCCAGCGTATCGAACTCGGAGACATCCTTTGCGAAATCATCGTCCAGCGCCGGAAGCTCCTTCTTCTGGATCTTCAGGACCTTGCACTTGAAGACGGCTTCCTTGCCGGCCAGCTCTGCGGCGTGATAATCAGCCGGGAAGGTGACGTTCACGTCCTTCTCCTCGCCGATAGCCGTGCCGATCAGCTGCTCCTCAAAGCCCGGAATGAAGCTGCCGGAGCCGATGACCAGAGTCTGATTCTCCGCTGTGCCGCCGTCGAACAGCTCGCCGTCCACAGAGCCGGAATAATCCAGATGGATGGTATCGCCGTCCTCGACAGCGCGGTCGTCGATATCCACCAGGCGGGAATTCTTGTCCTGTTCCTTCTTCAGCTCATTCTCGATCTCCTCGTCGGTGACCAGAAGATCCGCTTTCTTCACCTGAATGCCCTTGTACTCGCCCAGCTTCACTTCCGGACGGGCGGCGCAGGTCGCGGTGTAAATGAATTCCTTGCCCTTCTCGATCTGCACCAGATCGAATTCCGGACGGGAGGTGAGCTCCAGGCCGCTCTCCTTGCTGGCCTCCGGCCAGGTCTGCGGGATCAGGATATTGGCGGCATCCTCATAGAACACGCCGGCGCCGTACATGCGCTCGATCATCTGCAGCGGGGCATGGCCCTTGCGGAATCCCGGAAGAGAAATGCTCTTCTTATTGCGGTTGTAGGCCTGCGTAATCGCTTTGGCGAAATCCTCTGCCGGCACGGTGACCGTCAGCTTGACCATATTGTGTTCCAGTCTCTCTACCTGCGTGTTCATGATTGTACTTTCCCTCCAAGTATTCGCGCCATATGCGCGGATTTTACATAATTTTCGTGATAAAACCACTAGTGCAGTATAACACAAGGTTTTACCCGTGAACAGTAGTTTTTCCCAAAAAACGGCACATTTTCAGGCTCAGTGCACGTCGTAGACGATCTCCTGGCGGATCTCCTGGGCGACGGATCTGCCGGAAAGGATCTCCACAAGGGCCAGGCCGAAGCGCACGGCCGTGCCGACGCCGCGGCTGGTCGTGATATTGCCGTCCGTGACCACCTCGTGCTCCAGATCCACCTCCGCGCCGCTCAGTTCGCTCTCGAGGCCCGGATATACCGTGGCCCGCTTCCCCTTGAGCAGTCCCAGCTGGCCGAGCACGGTCGGCGCCGCGCAGATAGCCGCGATCTGCTTCTTCTCCTTCGCGGCTTTCTCGAGCGCTTTCTTCAGGCCTTTGTGCCTGCTAAGATAGGTGACGCCGGGCTGTCCGCCCGGAAGCACCAGCATGTCCGCCTCGCCAAGAAGCTTCTCCGCGTCCCCGAACATGCAGTCCGCGGTGACTGTCAGGCGGCTCCTTCCGATCACCTGCAGGGAATCCGAGACCGATACCACGGTCACGTCCACATGGCCTCTGCGCAGGATGTCGATGGCCGCGATGGCCTCCGTCTCCTCAAAACCGGTCGCGAGAAATACATATGCCTTACTCATGTTTCCTCCTCCTTAAAGGCTGCGCGCCTTCTCCGCCGCTGCCCGGACCGCGGCGATGACTGCCGCCCGGAACCCGTTTTTCTCCAGTTCCGCCACGCCCTCGATCGTCGTGCCGCCGGGCGAGCAGACCATATCCTTCAGCTCTCCCGGATGCTTTTCCGTCTCCAGATAGAGCTTCGCGCTGCCCAGGATCGTCTGGGCGGCAAAGGTATAGGCCTCCTTCCGGGGCATCCCCTCCGCTACCGCAGCGTCCGCCATCGCCTCGAGGAACAGGAAAACGAATGCCGGGGAGCTTCCGCTCACCGCGGTCACCGCGCTCATCAGCTCCTCCCGGACCTCGATGCATCTTCCCAGAGAAGAGAGCACCGTCCGGACCATCGCCTTCTCGGGCTCCCCGATCTTCTCATTGCCGCACCAGGCAGTGATCCCCTCGCTGACGAGGGCCGGCGTGTTCGGCATGGCGCGCACGATCTTCTTCTTTCCCAGCAGGGCCTCCAGATCCGAAAGGCTCTTTCCCGCCGCGATGGACAGGACCGTCTGCTCTTCCCGGAGCACATCCCGGACGTCCGCCGCCGCGAGAGGCAGCACGCCGGGCTTCACAGCAAATACCACCAGGTCCGCCTCTTTTGCGCAGGCGGCATTCTCCGAAAAGGTCCGGACGCCGAACTTCTCTTCCGCGTCCAGGCGGTTCGCCTCCGAGGCGTCCGAGACCACGACCTCCTGCGAAGAGGCCGCTCCGCTTTTGATCAGCCCTCCGAGGATCGCGCGCCCCATATTGCCGCAGCCGATGATTCCGATCTTCATTCCTCCGCCTTTCTGCCCTGCCGAAGGGCCGCAAGTTCCTCCGTCCCGCTGTCATAATAGAGCAGCTGCGCCTCCCGGTACATGCACTCGGCTGTCCCGGTATTTCCATTTTTCAGATAAGCGGACGCGAGGACTGCCGCCTGCTTCGCAAGCTCTTCCGACGGCTTGATCACTGCCATGTCGATGTCCCCGTCCAGCAGTTCTTCTCCGGCGCCGTCTCCGTTGAGGCACAGGATCCGGATGTCTGTGAGATCCTCTCCGTCAAGAACATCCAGGACCGCCCGCACCCCGCTGCTGTCGCAGCAGACCGCGGTGTCGACGTCCTCTTCGGAAAATGCCTCCGAGAGCGCCTCGTAAAGCTCCTCTTCTTCCTCGGCCTCCGCAGAGATCTCCAGGACTTCCTCTACATTCGCCGCCTTCCTCAGGCCGTCCCGGAACGCCGTAATGCTGTCCCCGGCAAGGCCGTCCGCTTCCCCGGTGAGAATCAGATAGCGGCTCTCCTCCCCGGCTTCCTCCGCATACCAGGCGGCCAGCGTCAGCACGGGGTCATGGCGGTCCGTGATCACCTGGCCCAGGGCATAGCCTGTGGCGCCGAGGCCGTAATTCATGGTGATCACCGGGATCCCGGCATCGCGGGCCTCCCTCACACAGGCAAGCGACTCCTCCGGAAACACCGCGTCAAGAAGGATCATTCTTACGCCGTCCTCCTCCGCATCGGAAAAGCATTCCTCAAGGAGCTCCGGATCTTCGTCATAATATTCGATTTCCACGCTGTAAGCGCCGCCGTCCAGCCGTTCCGTCAGGATCTCCGCCTCTTCCTCCGAGAACAGGTCGTCCGAAGGCAGGAGCACCAGGATCTCGCCCTGCTCGCGCACGCTCTCGGCCGTGATCTCCTGTGTTTCCGTGTCCTCAGACGCCCCGGACGCTTCACCGGAGGCCGTCTCCGTACTGCTCTCCCCTCCGGCTTCCACCGCGGGGATCACCGAATCTTCGGGGGCTCCGCCTCCGCAGGCGGACAGAAAAAGGGAAGAGGCGCACACAGCGCACAGCAGGCCGTTCCATTTTCTCAAAACGGATCTCTCCTCGTATGATAGTTTTGGCAGAGGTCTCTCTGCGTTACAGGGAACGGATCCGTT
>ONST01000163.1 GCA_900320575.1 uncultured Eubacteriales bacterium | reverse complement strand
GGCACGCCGTCCCGCAGCACCACATACGCCCGGACCCGCTGCATTCTCCGCGGATCCTTCACGCCGATCACGCAGCTGTAGGCCACCTCCGGGCAGCTGTCGATGACATTTTCCACCTGTCCCGGATAGACGTTGTAGCCGTTGGTAATGATCATGCGCTTGATCCTCTGGCGGAAATAGACGTAGCCGTCCTCGTCCATATAGCCGAGATCGCCGGTAAAGAGCCAGGTCCGTCCGTCAGGCATCTTCCGGAGAGCCGCAGCCGTCTCTTCGGGATTGTCGAGGTAGCCCAGCATCAGCGTGGGGCCGGTGAGAATGATCTCGCCCTCCTCGCCGCGCTCCTGCTCCTCGTCGGTACCCTGCCTGACGATGCAGTAGTCGGTGTCCGGGAAGGGCAGACCAATGCTGTTCTCGCGGTAGGTATCGCGGGGCGTCAGGCAGCTGGCGGTGACGCACTCCGTGAGGCCGTAGCCCTCCCGGACCTGGATGGAGGCTCCGTGCTCCTTCAGCCAGGCGTCCACCTTGGCCTTCAGCTCCACCGACAGGGAATCGCCCCCGCAGAACATACCGTGGAGACAGCTCAGGTCCTTTCCGTCCAGTTCCTGAAGATGCAGAAGCGCCTCGAAGATCGTCGGCACGCCGGCGATGAAGTTCGGCTGTTTTTTCCAGAGCATCTTCGCGTAGCTCTTCTTGTCGAAGTTCGGCATCAGGATGCACTCCGCGCCGTGGGCGAGGACCGTATGGATATTGATCCCCAGGCCGAAGCCGTGGAAGACCGGCATGCAGCTGAGCATGGTCTTGCCGGCGCCCAGTGTCACGCCGATGGCCTCCACCGCCTGGACCGCCAGGGCGTTGAAGTTGTAGTCGGTCAGGCAGATCCCCTTGGGATAGCCGCTCGTCCCTCCGCTGTAGAGAATGACCGCGCAGCGGTTCCGATCAAAGGAGGCCTCGGGCAGGTCGGCGATCTTCTCGCCGCTCTTGAGGAAATCCGTCCATCGGATGCCTTTTCCTTTTTCCGGGTATTTCAGAAAATGCCGGCCGGCCTTCGCGGTAAATGCGAGGCCGAACGCGGGATTCAGCTCTTCCTGCATCCGCGCCACCAGCACCGTCACCGCATGGTCCGCTTCCTGCGCGGCCGCGTAAACGGTCTCATAGAAGAGGTCCATGGTCAGGATGAACCGGCTCTTCGACAGGTTCAGGTAGTAGACGATCTCCTTGGCCGCCGATTTCGGGTGCACCATGTTGGCGACGGCCCCGATGCGGCTCAGCGCGTAGAAGGTGTCGATTGCCTGCGGGGTGTTGGGCAGGCAGATGGTGACTGCGTCGCCCTGCCGGATCCCGTTCGCGTGAAAGGCC
This sequence comes from uncultured Eubacteriales bacterium, assembly GCA_900320575.1. Taxonomy (GTDB): domain Bacteria; phylum Bacillota; class Clostridia; order Lachnospirales; family Lachnospiraceae; genus Chordicoccus. The sequence goes on along the minus strand of ONST01000163.1, from coordinate 883 downwards.
CGCGCCGTGCGCAGGATCCGCTCGTGAAAGGTCCGGTAGCTCGTCTTCTTTCCGTAAAACTCGTAGGCGGGCATCTTCGGATGCTCCTCCGCCATCCTGGCGATCATCTGGTACATCGTCTTTTCCGGGTACTCCAGATGACGCCGCGGTATGTAACTGTCTTTCTCAGCTTCCATATATGGAAGTCCTCCCTGCTCATAAATGTTTTCCTGCCGCGCAGAATGCGCGTTGTAACAATCATACCACAGGGTGTGAATCACATCAAGTGATTCACACCCGGACAAGGCGGACCCGAAGGGTTCGTCCGCCATAAGCGGATTCATGAGCCGCTATCCGCTGCGGCTCATGAACCATAGGTGTGAATCACATCTACTTATTGAATCAGTAATCTGCGGGCCGCTCCTGCCGGATCATCTGCCCCTCACGGCTTCCGCGCCCGGTGTAACATAACCGCTCCGTCTCATGCGCTAAAACCGCTTGAAAAGCTCCGGACGACTCGCTCTTCGCATAGTCTTACCGGAGCTTTTCTTCGCAACGCGCTTCACCGCAGCGGAAGTTACACCAGGGGCTTGTGCAGATTGTTCGGCGGCAGATGATTCCGACAGTGCGCGCCCATGCATTTCCTGCTTCAACGGCGCCTCCACAAAGTGCAGCGGGAAGCTGATGGGATATCGGGTCCTTACATGCAGACTGAAAGATCTTCGCGAAAGCGCTCATGAACGCCATTGCGCCGGGACAGCATTGCACGCCTTCCGTCTGTCTGTGACAAGCAAACAATCTGCACAAGGCGATGGAACAGCTTTCACTGCGAAAACGAGGCCTTGTGAAAGAAAAATCCAACTGTCTGAGCGAAGCGAGTTTTGGATTTTTCTGAACGGTTTTC
>ONST01000146.1 GCA_900320575.1 uncultured Eubacteriales bacterium | reverse complement strand
GATCGGAACGATGATCGCCAGCAGCGACGGCGCGACCATTTCCTTCAGCGCGCCCTTGGTGCACAGCGCCACGCAGGTGCTGTAGTCCGGATCGGCCTTGCCCTCGAGGATGCCCTTGATCTCACGGAACTGACGGCGGACCTCCACCACGATGGTCTGGGCCGCTTTCTGCACCGCGCTCATCGTGAAGGCCGCGAAGACCATGACCAGCATCGCGCCGACGAAGAGACCGACCAGAACGGCCGGATTGGTGACGGACAGGTTCATCGCCGCCTTGCCTGCGGCTGCCAGCTTGGAGTCCGCGATGTTGACATAGGAGACCAGAAGCGCCAGAGCGGTCAGGGACGCGGAACCGATCGCGAAGCCCTTGCCCGTGGCAGCCGTGGTGTTTCCGAGAGAATCCAGCGCGTCGGTGCGCTCACGGACCTCTTCCGGAAGATTGGCCATCTGCGCGATGCCGCCGGCGTTATCCGCGACCGGGCCGTAGGCGTCCGTCGCCAGGGTGATGCCCAGTGTAGACAGCATGCCGACCGCCGCGATGCCGATGCCGTAGAGGCCTTCGTTGAAATTGCTCTGTCCGCCGGCTGCGAAGAAGGAAATGATGACCGCAGCGGCCACGATCAGGATCGGGGCCATGGTGGACTTCATGCCCAGGGAGATGCCGCCGATGATGATCGGGCCGGTACCGGACTCCGCGCTGGAAGCCAGCTCCTGGGTGGGCTTATAGGTATCGGATGTATAATACTCTGTGAAATAGCCGATCGCGCAACCGCCGACCAGTCCGGAAAGAATGGCCAGGAAGATGCCGAACCATCTGCCCTCGGTGCCGAGGATCACGAAGCACAGGACCGCTGCCACCACCGCGGCAAGGATCGCCGCCGTGTAGGTTCCGGTCCGGAGGCTCTTAAGAAGCGATGCCTGGGAGGCCTTCTCCTGGGTCTTGACCAGGAAGGAGCCGATGATGGAGCAGATAATGCCGGTCACGGCGATCCCCAGCGGAAGCAGCATGCCCTTGAAGCCCATGCCCGCAGCCGCGCTCAGCGCGAATGTCGCCAGGATGGAGCCGACATAGGACTCGTAGAGGTCCGCGCCCATACCTGCGACGTCGCCCACGTTGTCGCCGACGTTGTCCGCGATGGTCGCCGGGTTTCTCGGATCGTCCTCCGGAATACCCGCCTCGACCTTTCCGACGAGGTCCGCACCGACGTCAGCCGCCTTGGTGTAGATACCGCCGCCGACACGGGCGAACAGCGCCATGAAGGACGCGCCCATGCCGTTCATGACCATGATGTCGCCGATCATGTTCGGGTCTTCGATGTGGAAGACGTAGCGGAGCAGCAGGAACCATACGGTGATGTCCAGCATGCCCAGGCCGACCACGGTGAAGCCCATGACGGATCCGGCGGAAAATGCGACGCGCAGGCCCTTATTGAGGCCTTCCGACGCAGCCTGCGCCGTCCTCGCGTTGGAAGATGTCGCGATCTTCATGCCGATGAAGCCCGCGAGCATGGAGTAGATCCCGCCCGTCAGGAATGCAAACGGCGTGAACACCGAGAGCATATTCATCGCAAATGCGAGGATCAGAAGAATGACGAACACGATGGCGAACACCTTCGCCACAGTCGTGTACTGATGCTTCAGGTACGCGTTCGCGCCTTCCCGGATGGACGCCGCGATCTTCTGCATCCGCGCGTTGCCCTCCGAAAACCCGAGCACCTTCTTCGCCTGAATAACTGCAAAACCTAACGCTACTGCTGCACCGATCAATCCGATCCACATGTATTGATCCATATTCCCCTCCTTTTCCCGGGTCCGTATATTGCGGAACCCGAATATTTTTATTCTGCGATACCATGCTTCCGGGTACCAGCCAGCCTGCCTGGTAGTTCAGGTGGTGGGACGGTGTCCTTGGCCACAGATCACAGTAGCGTTCTTATAATAATAAAACACAAACACATTCACAGCCGTACGGTCCGGAGAAGCTCCGGACCGTACAGCCTCTCACTTCATCAGCAGTACTGCGTACCGCCGCCGTTCACCATTTCCTCGTAGGCCTTGCGGATCTTCTCGTAATTGTGATCCCGGTCAAGGGCGATGCCCCGGCCTACGCCGTCCACGATCTTTCCGCGGCCGATCGCTTCCAGCTGGCCGTCCAGCTCCCGCAGGAGCGCCGGCGCGCTGCCCGGCTCGGTGCTGCGTCCGTCGAAAATGATGTGGTAGTATACGTTCTCCACGCCCTCGGCCATCTCGGTGATCATCAGCGGATAGTCGATGCAGCCGTGGCTGGACTTCTTGGTAAGATAAGCTATGAGGTGCAGGGCCTTCCCGGGCTCCTTCGCCTTTTCGATCGCATTGAGGAACACCGGATTCTTCCGGAACTCACCGCTCTTGATGGCGTTGTCCATGCGGACGTCGTCCTGAGGGACGATGCGGCCCGCGCCGAGATTGTTGTGTCCGGCCTCGGAATTGCCCGGCTTGCCGTCCTGCAGACCGACATTTCCGCCGGAAGCGGCCAGGCGGCTGTAGGGATAGGTCTCAAGCAGGCGGTCCCATTCCGGCGTATCCGCCAGGAAGATCGCGTCATTGTCGTCCTTCGAGCCGAAGCCCCAGCCGTCGCAGATGATAAGAAGCATCTTGTCGCTGCGGATGTCCGGGGTGGTGATGAGGCTTTCGCCCTCCATTTCCTCCGGCTTTGTAAGGCCCAGCACCGACAGCACCGTCGGAGCCACGTCCTTTAAAATGCCGTCCCGCACTTCCACTTTGCGGCCTTCGGGATCCAGTACCACAAACGGGACCAGATTCGTGGTATGCGCGCCGTGGGGCTTGCCCTTCGCGTCGTAGAGGGTCTCGATATTGCCGTGGTCAGCGGTCACCGCCACGAGATAGCCCTTCTCCTTCGCGTAGTGCGCGACTTCATCCACATATTTGCTGATCACCGAGCAGGCGGTGAGCTTCGCCTCGGAATTCGCGGTGTGGCCGATGACGTCGCCGTTCGCGAAATTGGTGACGATGAACTCATAACCCTCATCCACGGCGTCTTTGACCTTCACGGCCACCTCCGGCAGCGAGAGCTCCGGCTTCTGGTCGAAGGGAATGCCCTTCGGGGACGGGATGCACAGATCCGTCTCACCCGGGAAGGGCGCGTTTTCTCCGCCGTTGAAGAAGAAGGTCACATGGGCGAACTTCTCGGATTCCGAGCAGTGGAACTGCCGCAGCCCCGCCTCGGAGATCACCTGCGCCAGCGGCTTTACGACCTTCTCCGGCGCAAAGGCGATGGGCAGGTTCTTGAACTTCTCGTGATACATGGTCATGATGGAGAACCCGAGGTCCTTCAAGAACGGGCGCTCGAACTTGTCGAAATCCGGCTCCGTAAACGCCTCGGTCAGCTCGATCTCCCGCTCGCCTCTTCTGCAGCAGAAGATGACCTGGTCTCCGTCCTTGATCTTTCCGGCCGGCTTCCCGTCCTCATAGAGGGACATGGGTTCCAGCGAATAATCGGTCTGTCCCTGCGCGTAGGCGGCCTCTACCGCCTTCGCCAGTTCTTCTCCTCCTCGGCTCATTCCAAACGGTCCTCCTTATCCAGCTCCGGGAAAATATCCAGCAGCTCTGTAAAATGATGAATGAAGCGGTCCGGACGGTTCTCGTCCGTGACCTCCTGCGGCTTCTTGTTCGGGTACTGCACGCCGACGGTCATTCCAAGGCCTGCGGCCTTCGCTCCGACGATATCCCGGTTCAGGTTATCCCCCACGAAGCAGACCCGGGAGGGATCCGCGCCGGTCTCCTTGAGCGCGTAGCAGTAAATGGCGGGATGCGGCTTGCGGATCAGGCAGACAGAGGACTGCTGCACCGATTTGAACAGATCCCGGATGCCGTCCCGGTCGAGCCATTCGTCCACCTCGTGAGTTCCCACCAGGTCGCTGACGATGGCCAGCGTGTAGCCTCTTTTCACCAGCTCGCGGGCGGTCTCGATGCCTCCCTCGGTGACGACGCGCTCGCCCTTCGACTTGCGGTACTCGTAGCAAAGCTCCGAGGCGTTCTTCTTTAGCAGCTCCTGGTCGTAATCGAAGGCCAGCCATCTGGTCCAGAGCATCTCCTCCGGAGCCTCGCACATAAATTTGAGCGCCCATGCCCGGTACACGTCGTAGCGGGGCTCGATCACCGACTTGTAAAATTCATCCGGGTCGCGCTCCGTCTCTCCGATCAGCTCGCAGATCCGCGTCCGCGCTTTGCGGCTGAACTCCGGATCCTTGCGGATGATGCGGAAGGTATCTCCCAGATCAAAGAACAGGGTATTGATCTTGCTCATATGGTCCTCCTTTCCTTACGCGTTCCGGTCGGGGAAGAGCTCCAGCAGATCTCCGATGGACTTGATCGTATAGTCCGGAAGATGATTCGGCGCCGCGCCCTCGCGGTCGGCGGTCCCGGCGTCCTCGTAGAGGATCATCGCGCCGTAACCGGCGTCCACGGCTCCGTCCACGTCGCGGACCGGGTTGTCGCCCACATATGCGCAGTTCGCGGGTTCCGTCCCGATGCAGCGGGAAGCCAGGAGATAGATCTCCGGATTGGGCTTTCTCAGGCGCACCTTGGAGGAGAGGATCACGGTCGTGAAGCACTTCGCCACGCCCGCCTCGCACATCCAGTC
>ONST01000193.1 GCA_900320575.1 uncultured Eubacteriales bacterium | reverse complement strand
ATCGGTGGCCTTCTGCATGCCCTTCTTCAGGATGATCGGATTGGCGCCTGCCGCCAGGTTCCGCATGCCTTCATGCACCATGGCCTGTGCCAGGACCGTCGCGGTGGTGGTGCCGTCGCCGGCCACGTCGTTGGTCTTGGAAGCCACTTCCTTGATCAGCTGCGCGCCCATGTTCTCAAAGCCGTCTTCCAGCTCGATCTCCTTGGCGATGGTCACGCCGTCGTTGGTGATGGTCGGGCCGCCGTAGGACTTCTCAAGAACAACGTTCCTGCCCTTCGGTCCCAGGGTCACGCGGACGACATCCGCAAGCTTGTCAACGCCTCTCTCCAGTGCTTCTCTGGCTTCTACGCCGTATTTGATCTCTTTTGCCATAACTGCCTCCTGCTGTATTTCAGTCTGCCCTCGCGGGCGCTTCGTTCAAAAAGAAAAACCCATCAGTCCTCGACGACCGCGAGAATGTCATTCTGGCGGACGACCGTGAACTTCTCTTCGCCAAGCTTGACCTCGGTCCCGGCGTACTTGGAATAAATCACCTTCTGACCGACCTTCACGTTCATCACGATCTCCTTGCCGTCGACGACGCCGCCGGGGCCGACCGCAATGACTTCCGCCTGCTGCGGCTTCTCCTGTGCCTGGCCCGGAAGAACGATACCGGACGCGGTGGTCTCCTCTGCCTTGAGTTCCTTCAGAACGACTCTGTCGCTTAACGGTACTAACTTCATTCTATATGCCTCCTTACATCATGCTCTTCTTTGTATTAGCACTCAGTTCTGTGGAGTGCTAACATCTAAAGGATAATATACTCCCGCCTTTTCCCCTTGTCAACCGTTTTCCGCAAAAAAATACGCCGGAATTCCGGCGCATTTTTCAGAAAAAGCTGTGCTTATTTTCCCCGCTGGGCCTTGATCTCCTCGAGCTCCTCGAAGATGAAATCGTTGAGGACCTTGATGTACGTGCCCTTCATGCCCGAAGAGCGGGATTCGATCACGCCCGCGCTCTCGAACTTCCGGAGGGCATTGACGATCACCGAGCGGGTGATGCCCACGCGGTCCGCGATCTTGCTGGCCACGAGGATCCCCTCGTTCCCGTCCAGCTCCTCGAAGATATGGATGATCGCCTCCAGCTCCGAGAAGGACAGGGTGGAGAAGGCGGATTTCACGACCTGGCGCTTCCGGGCCTCCTCGGCGTTCTCCTCGTCCACCGAGCGCATCATCTCGAGGCCCACGACGGTCGTGCCGTACTCGCTGACGATGATGTCCTCGATGTCAAAGGGCTTTGCGTCACGATAGGAGAAGACCGTCCCCAGCCGTTCTCCGGCGATCTCGATGGGATTGATGATGGCCTGATAGCTGGCCACTCCCTCCTCCTCAAAGCCGAGGGTCATCAGATTGACATTTTCCTTGGTGGAGAGCACCCCCAGGAAACGCTCGTTGAGCAGCGGATCGATGAATTCTCCGACCTGGGAGCTGATCAGCTCGGTCAGCGCGCGGACGCCGTCGCTCTGGCCGACGCCGAGGATCTTGCCGCGCCTGCTGATCACGAGAATATTGGAAGCGAGCGTCTCCACGAGGACGCTGCAGATATCGTTGAAGACCACCTTGGAAGAGCTGGTATTGTGCAGTAATTTATTTATTTTGCGGGTCTTATCTAAAAGTTGGACGCTCATTTTTTGTCTTCTCCTCTCCGCATATTTCTGATTTCTATCCAAACATAATATTAGCATAAAAAAATCGTCAATTCAATGCGAATTGACGATATTTTTCAAATATTCAGATATTCTCCTTATGGCCGCAGGCGGCATCGGAGCAGACCAGCCGGTTCCCCTTCTGGATCATGTAGCGGCCGCAGACCGGACAGCGCCGGTCCGAGGGACGGTCCCAGGACATGAAGCCGCACTCCGGGTTCTTCTCGCAGCCGAAATAGCGTCTGCCTCTGCGGGTGCGCTTCAGCACGAGCTCGCTGCCGCATTCCGGGCACTTCACGCCGATCTTCTCGTAGAAGGGACGGGTGTTCCGGCACTCCGGGAAGCCCGGGCAGGCCAGGAACTTTCCGTGGGGCCCGTACTTGATCACCATGTTCCGGCCGCAGTTCTCGCAGATCACGTCCGTGACCTGGTCCTCGATCCGCACATGCTCCAGCTCTTTCCCGGCGTTTTGGACTTCCTCCTCCAGATCCGGGTAGAAGTTGCGGACGATGGTCTTCCACTCCACGGTCCCTTCTGCGACGCCGTCCAGCAGGGTCTCCATGTTCGCGGTGAAGCTCAGGTCCACGATCTGCGGAAACGCCTGCAGCATGATGCCGTTGACCACCTCGCCGAGCTCCGTGATATAGAGATTCTTCTGCTCCTTGGTGATGTAATTGCGGGCCATGATCGTCGTGATGGTCGGCGCGTAGGTGCTCGGCCGCCCGATCCCCTGCTCTTCCATCGCCCGGACCAGAGACGCCTCGGTAAAGTGTGCCGGAGGCTGCGTAAAATGCTGGCCGGGGGTCAGCTCCATGAGCTCCAGCGTCATTCCCTCTTCGAGATTTTTCCCGAGCGTCTTCTCCCCTTCTTCCCGGTCCTCCTCGGACATGTAGACGTCGAGGAAGCCCGCGAAACGCACCCGGGACGCGGACGCGGTAAAGAGGAAGCTGCCCGCCGCGATCTTCGCCGACGCGGTATCGTAGACGGCGCCTGCCATACGGCTGGCCGTGAAGCGCTTCCAGATGAGCTGATACAGGCGGAACTGGTCGCGGGACAGCGATTCCTTCACGTTCGCGGGCGTCCTGCGGATGTCCGTAGGGCGGATCGCCTCGTGGGCGTCCTGGGAATTGCGGTTCGCATTTCCCACGGAACCGTTCCCGACCCACTCCGGTCCGAACTGTTCCCCGATATAAGCCCGCGCGGCGGCGTCCGCCTCGTCGGAGATACGGGTGGAGTCGGTGCGGAGGTAGGTAATAAGTCCCACCGTTCCCTCTTTCTTCAGATCCACGCCCTCGTAGAGCTGCTGGGCGATGCGCATGGTCTTGGAGGTGGAAAAGCCCAGCTGTCTGGACGCCTCCTGCTGCATCGTGGAGGTGGTAAAGGGAAGGGGCGCCTTCTTCTTACGCTCCCCGTGCTTCAGCTCCTTGACCTCGTAGGGAAGGCCTTCCAGCTCCCGGACGACGGCCTCCGTCTCCTCCGCGCTGACGGGGATGGATTTTTTGCCGTTCCTTCCATAATAATGGGCGACGAGCGGCTTCTTCTGTCCGGGCACGCGAAGCGACGCGTCCAGCGACCAGTACTCGGCGGGAATGAATTCCGCGATCTCCTTCTCCCGGTCCGCGATCATGCGCAGGGCGACGGACTGCACGCGGCCCGCGGAAAGCCCCCGCTTGACCTTCGCCCAGAGCACGGGGCTGATCTCGTAGCCCACCATGCGGTCGAGTACGCGGCGGGCCTGCTGGGCGTCCACCAGATTCATGTCGATCTGCCTGGGCGCTTTCAGAGAGGCGCGCACCGCATTTTTCGTGATCTCGTTGAAGGTGATCCGCTTCACCTTCTTCGGATCCAGGTTAAGGGCAGTGATCAGATGCCAGGAAATGGCTTCGCCCTCGCGGTCCGGGTCCGTGGCGAGATAGACGCGGGACGCCGTCTTCGCTTCCTTGCGGAGCTTCGCCAGCAGGTCGCCCTTCCCGCGGATCGTGATATATTTGGGCTCAAAGTCGTGCTCGATGTCGATGCCCATCTGGCTCTTCGGCAGATCGCGCACATGGCCCATGGAGGCCTCCACCGTATAGGCGGAGCCCAGAAATTTCTTAATGGTTTTCACCTTCGCAGGTGATTCGACGATGACCAGATTATTTGCCACAGCAGCCTCCGGTAATGAGATTTCCTGCACGGGAAGCGCTTAAGGCGCGCTCCTGCACATTGACTTACTATAGCCCAAAAGAATTTTCCTTGCAAGAGTGAAATTTGCAGTTTGGTCTTTTCAAACGGTCCGCGCTGCCTTATACTCTCTGGTATCAGGTCCTTTTTCTTTTCAAAAGGCCGTCCGGCCGCATCTTTCCTGTTCTTACAAGAAAGAGAGAATCCCTATGTATAATTCTGTCTGTTCCGCGGCGATCCGGGGAATGGAAGTCGTGCCTATCCGGATCGAGGCGGACGTCTCGGACGGACTTCCCCATTTCACCATGGTCGGCGATCTGACGGCCCAGGTCCGCGAGGCCGAGGACCGCGTCAAGACCGCCCTCAAGAACATTGAGATCGCCCTTCCCCCGAAACGAATCACCATCAATCTCGCGCCCGCAGACCTGCCGAAGAGCGGCTGCCGCTTCGACCTGCCCATCGCCCTGGTCATCCTGGCCGCGGTGGGGCTCCTGCCGGAGCACGCCCTGGAAGGGGTCATGGCCGTCGGAGAGCTGGGGCTCGACGGGAGCATTTCCCGTGTCACAGGTGTCCTTCCCATTGCGATGCGCGCCCGGGAGGAGAAGATCCGCCTGCTGCTCGTGCCCGCGGAAAATGAAGCCGAGGCGCGGATCCTGACGGGTCTCGCCGCCGTCGGCGTCTCCACGCTTCCGGAGGCCATCGCGCTTCTCCGCTCCGGAGAACTGCCGGAGGATTCCGGCCAGCACACGCCGTTGTCCGGCCTCAACGAATACCGGGAGGACTTTTCCGACATCCGCGGGCAGGAAGCCGCCAAAAGGGCCGCGATGATCGCCGTCTCCGGCTTCCACAACCTGCTGCTCATCGGTCCTCCGGGCTCCGGCAAGACCATGCTGGCGCGGAGGATCCCCTCGATCCTGCCGGAGCTCACGGCGGAGGAGAGCCTCGAGATCTCCCAGATCTACAGCATCGCCGGCCTTCTGCCTCCGGACCGGCCGTTCCTCGGCACCCGTCCGTTCCGCTCTCCCCACCACACGGTCTCGCCCCAGGCCCTCGCCGGAGGCGGAAAGATCCCCTCACCGGGCGAGATCACCCTCGCGCACCGGGGGATCCTCTTTCTCGACGAGATGCCGGAATTCGAGCGGCGGAGCCTGGAAATCCTCCGGCAGCCGCTGGAGGACCGCGAGATCACCCTCTCCCGCGCGGCCGGCACCTTCCGCTTTCCGGCGCATTTTCTGCTGCTCGCCGCGATGAATCCCTGCCCCTGCGGCTACTACCCCGACATGAACCGCTGCACCTGCCAAAGCGTCGACATCGCCCGCTATATCGGAAAGATCTCGAAGCCGCTCCTCGACCGCATCGACCTCTGCGTGGAGTCGCCGGAGGTCTCCTACGAGGACCTCACGGGAAAAGAAGCCTCCCCGGTCACCTCCGCGGCCATCCGCGCCCGGGTGGAAGCGGTCCACGCGATCGAAAAAGAGCGCTTCGCCGGCACGTCCATCCGCTTTAATTCGGAGATCCCCGCTTCCGCCGTCTCCTCCTACTGTCCCATGGACAGCCAGGCGGAGCTTCTGCTGGCGCGCGCTTTTTCCGCCATGAAGCTGTCCGCCCGGGGCTACCACCGGATCATCCGGGTGGCGCGCACGATCGCGGATCTCGACGGAAGTGACCGGATCCGCGCGCCGCACATCAGCGAAGCCATCTGCTACCGCACCATCGACCGGAAATACTGGAGCTGACAGGCAGCCGTTCATACGCAGCGCGTGTTTTTCACGGAATTCACCCGGCCTGCATCTCCGCAGGCCCTGACAGAAGGTACCGATCTATGAAAATGAATCTTTCTCCCTCTTCTGTATCCATCGGCAGTCCGGAATATCCGCCGCGCCTGCGGATCCTCCCGGACGCGCCGGAGGAGCTGCACTACCTCGGCACGCTTCCGGAGGACTGCCCGACCGTCGCCATCGTCGGCGCGCGCATGTGCAGCTCCTACGGCCACAGCCAGGCCTACGCCTTCGGGCGGGAGCTGGCCGCAAAGGGCGTACAGATCGTCAGCGGTATGGCCATGGGGATCGACGGCTACGCCCTCGAGGGTGCGCTCGACGCCGGAGGCAGGGCCTTCGCCGTCCTCGGGAGCGGGGCAGACGTCTGCTATCCGCGGTCGAACCGCTCTATTTACCAGCGTCTTCGGGAACACGGCGGGATCCTGTCGGAGCTTCCGGACGGGGACGGCCCGCTCCCGTGGCATTTTCCGATGCGCAACCGGATCATCAGTGCCCTGGCCGACATCGTACTGGTCGTCGAGGCGAAGGAAAAGTCCGGCTCCCTCATCACAGTCGATTTCGCCCTCGAGCAGGGAAAGACCGTGTTCGCGGTCCCGGGCCGGATCGGCGACCTGCTTTCCGACGGCTGCAACCGCCTGATCGCCCAGGGCGCGGGCATCGCCTGCTCTCCGGAATCCCTGCTGGCGGAGCTGCCCTCGTTTTCAGCGCAAAAAAGCCCGGAGGAGGCGGAGCATTCCGCTTCCCCCGGGATCTCCCCGGAAGCATCTTCCGTTCTGTCCTGTTTTGAAACGGAGCAGCAGCTCGGCTACGACGACCTGATCTCGGCCTCTTCGCTCGCCCCTCCGCAGCTCTCCCTGGCGCTCATGGAGCTGATCCTGGGAGGCCGGATCCGCGAGTCCTCCGGCGGGACCTATGTCCGCACGGACCGGAGGATCTGACCGGCTCCTTAGTCCGGGAGGGGCAGGCCTGCACCGGGCAGCTGTACACGCGCTGCGTTTCTTCCGTCTGTATTACGCTTCCTCCCGCCTCCGCAGGATGTCGAAGGGCTCCGCCTGCTCCGAAAGATATACGTGCAGCTCCTGCTGCGGATGAGGGGCGCAGGACATTTCTCTCCCTTCGGCGTCCCGGATGGTGAGGACTTCGGCCGTAAGATCCCGCCCGTCGGGCTTCATAATGCCGATCTTTTCGCCCACGGAGAACTTGTTCTTCTGGGTGAGGACGACTGCGCCGTCTCCGTCGGTCTCCTCCGCGATCCCGAGGAAGGTGTAGGCACGCACATAAGTGTTGCTGTCGTAGATCTGGTCGTCATGCCCCGGCTTTCCATAGAAAAATCCGGTCGTAAAACGCCGGTAGGTGCACTCCGAGATCTGTTCGCGGTACCAGGGCAGCTTCGCCGCATATTCCTGCGGCGACCGCTCGAAAGCGTCCATGGCCATGCGGTAGGTGCGGGCGCAGGCCGCCGCATAGAGGGCGGTCTTCATCCGGCCCTCGATCTTGAAGCTGTCGATGCCGGCCGCGTAGAGATCTGGCAGGCGGTCCACCATGCACAGATCCCGGGAATTGAAAATGTAGGTGCCGCGCTCATTTTCCTCGACGGGCATGTACTCCCCGGGCCGGGTCTCCTCCATCACCGCGTATTTCCAGCGGCAGGGATGGGTGCAGGCCCCGCGGTTCGCGTCCCTGCCCGCGAGATAGCTGCTGAGCAGGCAGCGTCCCGAATAGGAAATGCACATCGCGCCGTGGACGAAGCACTCGATCTCCAGTTCTTTGGGGATCCGCTCCTTCAGTTCCCGGATCTCCGCAAGCGATAGTTCCCTGGCCGTGACGATCCGGGACGCGCCGAGCTCATACCAGAAGGTGCAGGCCTCGGCGTTGGTGGTGTTGGCCTGGGTGCTGATGTGCACGGGGATCTCCGGGCAGTACCGGCGCGCGAGCCGGAACATGCCCGGATCCGCGATCAGGACCGCGTCCGGCCTCAGCTCCCGAAGACGCGAAAAATAGCGCTCCGCGTCCTTCAGATCCGCGTTGTGGGCAAAAATATTGGCCGTCACGTAGACCTTCACGCCGCGGGCGTGGGCGAAGGCGATGCCTTCCTCCATTTCCTCCCAGGTGAAGTTCCGCGCCTTGGCGCGGAGGCCCATGGTCTCTCCGCCGAGATACACCGCGTCCGCCCCGTAGAGCACCGAGATCTTCAGCACGGGAAGGCTTCCCGCCGGAAGCAGCAGCTCCGGATGATGTTTCTCATTCGTCATGTCGTCTCCCTCCTGACGCTCAGCGCCAGACCGTCTCCCACCGGCAGGATCGAAGTCTCCAGCTGTTCGCTGTGGGTCAGCTCAAACAGAAATTCCCGCATCCGCTTCCAGATCGTGCGGTCCCGCCGCTCCGCGGCCCAGTGCGGGTCAAGGACCGCTCCCTCCTGCAGGCAGTTGTCCGCCAGCAGCACGCCTCCCGGCGGCAGAAGGCGCACAAGCTCCGGCAGGAAGTGCAGATACTGCCCCTTTGCCGCATCGAGGAAGATCAGGCCGTAAGGCCCGGTCAGTCCCGGAAGGATCTCCGCCGCATCCCCTTCGAGCAGGGTGATGCGGTCCGCAAAGCCCGCCCGCTCAAAGTTTTTCCGGGCGATGGGAATGCGCGGGGCGTAGTTTTCGATGGTCGTGATATGCGCATCGGAAAAGGTGCACATCAGAAGCGAAGAAAAGCCGATAGCCGTTCCCACTTCAAGAACAGCCGTCGGTTTCTTCATCGCAAGCAGGGTCCGCAGGAAGCGCTGGGTCTCTTTCCGGATCACCGGCACCCCGCCCTCCCGGGCCTCCTGTTCAATTGTATCGAGCAGCGGCGTATTGCCGGTATCCAGAGATTCCAGATAGACAGAGAACCGCGAAGACAGATCCATGCTTCTTCAGTCTTCCTCCTCCTCGGAGTCCTCTTCGCCGTCCTCCGATTCTTCTTCTTCCGGCTCTTCGTCCTCCGATTCTTCTTCTTCGGATTCCTCATCCTCCGAAACGGATTCCTCACGGGCAGGATCCGGTTCTTCCTCCTCCGTCTTCACCTCTGTGCGTTCCGGCTGTCCCTCCGTATTGGTCCCGGAGAGGATCTCCATCATCTCCGTCGGAGTCTGGGAGGTGTTCAGGATATAGTCCCCGCCGATCAGCTTGCCGTGATAGGCCGAGAGCCGCTCCTGGATCCGGAATACCGTGACGTCTTCGATGAGGCCGTTCTCCTTCAGAAGATTCGCGATCTCCTTCACCGATGCCCCCTCCGGGACCGTCAGCTCCACGTCCTCGCCGGGTTCCGCCGCTGCAGGCTTTTCGTTGAAAACGACATAGCCGTACCGGTAGGCGGTCCTGCCGCAGAAGATCAGCATCACGACCAGCAGCGCGTAGACCAGGATGCGGATCCCCGCAAGGGCGGCGCTGTATCCGACTCCGTTCTCTTTCATTACCATGGGTACACTCTCCTAAAAAGGGATCATCCGGGACCGGTCCCGGCACACATACGCTCAGACTGCCCCGCCTCTTTAATCCGGAAGGGCCATGTCGATGGAATCGCAGAGGGACCGGTCGATGCTCCGCAGCAGGCGGCAGACTTCCTCCTCCGCCTCCAGAAAGGCCACGACCCCGGGCATCCGCTGCAGCTCCTCGTAGCGCTCCCCGAACTGGGCGCCGAGCTCGATCAGGGAGGGATTCTCCGTCATCCGGTTGTAATTGATGACGTCCCGGCGGAGCGAAAAGATCCGCTCCATCAGCTCCGGATAGTTTTCCAGCGATTTTCTGCAGGTCTGATAGCGCAGATACCGCTCGTCGCTCTGGATCGCGCGGATCAGGGCATTGACCTGGCTTTCGATTCTGTCCATCCGTCCTGCTCCTTTGCCGTCAGGCTTCCATGATGATCGGAAGGATCATCGGTCTTCTCTGGGTCCGTCTCCAGACGAAATCGCTCAGAGACTGGCGGATCTCCAGCTTGATCCGGCTCCAGTCCGATACATGCCGGCCGAGGCAGTCGTTCACGGCCTCCGAGACCACCGCTTCCGCCTCTTCCATCAGATCCACGCTCTCCCGGACGTAAACGAAGCCCCGGGAGACCAGATCCGGTCCGGCCAGCAGGCTGTTGCTGTATTTCTCCAGCGTCAGCACCACCACGATGATGCCGTCCTCCGCCAGATGCTGGCGGTCGCGGATCACGATATTGCCGACGTCGCCGACACCGAGGCCGTCCACCAGTATCTGGCCGGTCTGCACCTTGCCGATGATCCGGGCCTCCTCGTCCGACAGCTCCGCCACGTCTCCGCTGTGGAGCAGAAGGATGCTGTCGTCCGGAATGCCCAGGGAAGCGGCGAGCCGCGCCTGCGCGTGGAGCTGCCGGCGCTCTCCGTGGACCGGGATCGCGTACTTCGGATGCACCAGCGTGTAGATCAGCTTGATGTCCTCCTGGCAGGCATGGCCGGATACGTGGGTATCCTGGAAGATCACCTGTGCGCCGATATCCGAGAGCTCGTTGATGACGTTGGAGACCGCCTTTTCATTTCCCGGGATGGGATGCGAGGAAAAGACGATCACGTCTCCCGGCATGATCGTGACTTTCTTGTGGATATTCGCGGCCATCCGGGAAAGGGAAGCCATGGACTCTCCCTGGCTTCCGGTGGTCACCAGGACCGTCTGTTCCGGCGGATAATTCTTCAGATCGTCCATCTCCACCAGCGTGCCGCCGGAATCGTCGATGTAGCCCAGCTCCACGGCGGTGCCGATGACATTGATCATGGAACGGCCGTCCAGACAGACCTTCCGCCCGTATTTCCTCGCGGAATTGATGATCTGCTGCACCCGGTCCACATTGGACGCGAAGGTGGCGATCACCAGGCGGGAATTCGCGTGCTCCGCAAAAATGCGGTCGAACGTCGCCCCCACCGTCTTCTCGGACATCGTAAAGCCCGGCCGCTCCGCATTCGTGCTGTCGCACAGAAGCGCGAGCACGCCCTTCTTCCCGATCTCCGCGAACCGCTGCAGATCGATGGCGTCCCCGTAGACCGGAGTGTAGTCCACCTTGAAATCGCCGGTATGCACCACGATGCCGGCTGGGCTGTAGACCGCCAGCGCCGCCGCATCCTGAATGCTGTGATTGGTGCGGATGAATTCGACCCGGAACTCTCCCAGAGAGACCGCCTGGCCGTACTTCACCACCTTCCGGCGGACGCTGTCCAGCATCTGGTGTTCCTCCAGCTTCTTTTCGATCAGCGTCATCGTGAGCCGGGTGGCGTAGATCGGGACGTTCAGCTTCTGAAAGACATAGGGGATCGCCCCGATATGGTCCTCATGTCCGTGTGTAATGACAAATCCTTTGACTTTGCTGTAGTTCTCCTGAAGATAGGTGACGTCCGGGATCACAAAATCGATTCCCAGCATATCATCCTCCGGGAAGGCCATGCCGCAGTCAATGACCACGATGCTGTCCCCGTATTCTACAGCCGTAATGTTCATACCGATCTGCTCAAGTCCGCCTAACGGTATGATCCTCAGCTTATCTTTCGTTCGTTCTTTCTTCAAATAATCCTCCTGATGCCGCAGTTCAAAGCCGGATCTCGGTGTCCTCCAGCATTTCCCCGAACACCTTCATGACCGCCAGGAGCTCCTCTTCGTCCTCCAGGACGACGTACTCCGCCTCCTTCGCATCGGAAGGCGACACGTCCTTCAGGATCAGCGCCTCCGCCTCCCCTTCCGGGGCGTCGGCGACCAGCAGATAATCGGTGCCGCTGATGCGCACCTGTTCCTCGACATAAAATTCCGTGACGCTGCCGTCTGCGGCTTTAAACTGTATGGCTTCCATTTGTTAAATACTCCTGCAGGATCACCGCTGCGGCGATCTTGTCGACATATCGTTTATAATCCTTCCGGGGAACGCCCATGTCGTGCATGGCCTCCTCGGCTTCTACCGTCGTCAGTCTCTCGTCCGTAAGAAAAACGGGGACCCCGATTCTGCTCTCCAGTTCCTTCTTGAACGCAAGAGTTTTGACCGCCCTGTCCCCGACCGTATCATCCATATTCAGCGGATAACCCAGAACGATGGCGGAAATCTGATACTCCTCCGCCAGCTCCCGGATCCTCCGCAGGGTCTTCCTCAGATGATTCTCCTTCTCGCGCCGGATGATCTCCAATCCCTGCGCCGTGATGCCAAGCGGATCACTGACTGCGACCCCCACCGTCTTCGATCCGTAATCCAGTCCCAGAATCCTCATAAACTGCTTACTGTTCCCAGGACCTGTTCCGGATATACTCCCGGAGCAGCTCCTCCACGAGCTCATCTCTTTCGACCTTCATGATCATGCTGCGGGCGCCCTTGTAGTTGGTAATATAGGTCGGATCCCCGGACATAATATAACCCACGATCTGATTGACCGGATTATAGCCCTTCTCCGCCATGGCGTTGTAGACCGTGTCAAGCACCTGCTTGACCGAAATCTCCGGCTCAGATTTGACTTTAAAATACTGCGTATTGCTCGTACGATCTCCCATTTCTTCGCCTTTCCTCCGCTATGTACTGATTGTACCCCTATTTTCAGAAAATAGCAATGCACACTTTCGGCGGGGCCGGAATCATAAGGTTTTGTTAAGAAAACGGGACGTTTCTCAGGAATGCGCCTCTTCTTCCCGGCAGATCCGGACCAGAAGCGCGCCGTCCTCCGCAAGGGCTGTCCCGCAGCAGCGCGCAGTCTGCCCGGAGAGGTCTTCCGCGCACACTGCGTACACCGGCACGAATTCCCGGGTGTGGCCGGTCAGGAAGCGCGCTCCCCCGGTCTCTTTGGGCTCCTCGAAGAGGACTTCGGTCTCCGATCCGATAAAGGAGGCCGCGAACGCCCTCCGGTTCTCCTCGTCGAGGGCAATGAGGCGCGCGCTGCGGCTCTTTTTCACCGCGTCCGGGACCTGGTCCTTCATGCGGTCCGCCTCGGTCCCCTTTCTCCTCGAATACGGGAAAATGTGGGTCTTCGCGAAGCGGATCTTCCGGACGAACGCTTCGGTCTCCGTGAACTCCTCCTCCGTCTCGCCGGGAAAGCCGGTAATGAGGTCCGTCGTGATGGCCGGGGCGGAAAAATACTGCCGGAGCAGCGCGCATTTCTCCGCGAAATCCGCCGTGCGGTACCTCCGTTTCATGCGCGCGAGCACCCCGTCGCTCCCGCTCTGGAGCGAGAGATGGAACTGGGGGCAGATCTCCGGGATCCGGGAGAGCTCCCGCACGAATGTCTCCGTCATGATCCCGGGCTCCAGCGATCCGAGACGGATCCGGGACACCCCGGGGACGGCCGCCGCTTCCCGGATGAGGGCGAGCAGGTCTTCATTCGTCTCCGCCTCATCGGCGTACGGGGTCGTCAGGCGCGCCCTCTCCCCACGAAAATCGAGACCGTAAGAACTCAGGTGGATGCCCGTGAGGACGATCTCCCGGAAGCCGTCTCCGGCGAGGAGCGCGATCTCCCGGAGCACCTCTTCCTTCTTCCGGCTCCGCACCCGGCCCCGCACATAGGGGATCATGCAGTAGGTGCAGAACTGGTTGCAGCCGTCCTGGATCTTCACAAAGGCGCGGGTATGCTCGTGCGTCCCGGACATTCCCAGCTCCTCGTACTCCCGCACGTCGGAGATCCGGCAGACCGCCTCTGCCTCCCGGCCGGCGAACCAGCCGTCGAGGATCTGCGCGAGGCGGCTCTTCCCCTCATTTCCGATCAGGAGATCCACGTCCGGATCCGCCCGCAGCACCGCTTCCGCATCCTGCACGTAGCAGCCCGCGGCCACGATGACGGCGCCGGGGCTTTTCTCCCGCGCGCGGTGCAGCATCTGCCGGGACTTGCGGTCCGCGACGGCCGTCACCGTACAGGTATTGACGACGCAGACGTCCGCCGCCTCCCCGAAGGGAACGATCTCATAGCCCGCTTTCCGCAGCTGCTGCATCATGGCCTCCGTCTCGTAGGAATTGACCTTGCAGCCCAGATTGTGAAAGGATGCCCGCCTTTTCATGTGTTCCATTTCCTGCTCCGACTGTCACTTTCTCCCAAAAAACCGCCGGCTCTCCGCCGGCTTCCTGTCTGCTTTTGCGCTTGACTTCCCCCGCCTTTCACGCTAAGATGTACACGAACAAAAACAAAGGAAGAAATCAGAAAGGGGCGCTGCAGCGCCATTGGTGATAAGTATGAAGACAGTCCGTATTTCCTTAAATTCCATTGACAAGGTCAAGACCTTCGTCAACGACATCAGCCAGTTCAACTACGACTTTGACCTGGTGTCCGGCCGCTATGTGATCGACGCCAAGTCCATCATGGGCATCTTTTCCCTCGATCTCTCAAGGCCCATCGATCTCACGATCCACACCGACGGTGAGGACCTCGAGAAGATCCTGAAGGTGATCGATCCCTACATGATGTAACGGAAGTTTCCGGCCGGGTTCCAAAAGGACGGCTCCGGAATTCCATCGGTTCTTTTGCGGCTTCCCTTTTACGGGAGGCCGCATTTTTTATTTCCGGCTTATTCGATGATCAGGGTCTCCGCGGTATCGACCGCCTCCGCGAACAGAGCGTCGATCTTCTCCGAGAGCTTCTTCTCGGAGCGCTCGATCACGGAAAGCAGCGGCTTCGTGACCGGATGCTTGGCGACGAAGATCGTGCAGCAGTCCTCGTAGGGAAGGATCGACGTCTCGTAGGTCCCGATCTTTTCGGAGATCTCCACGATATCGCACTTGTCGAACCCGATCAGCGGCCGGTAGACCGGCAGCGTGCAGACCGCGTTGGTCGTGACGAGGGACTGCATGGTCTGGCTCGCGACCTGGCCGATGCTCTCGCCGGTCACCAGTCCGATATCGCCGTCCTGCTTCGCGAAATGCTCCGCCAGCCGCATCATATAGCGGCGCATGATGATCGTCAGCTCCTCGTGCGGGCACTGGTCGTAGATATACAGCTGGATATCGGTAAAATTCACCACGTGGAGGCGGATCGGCCCCGCGTAGCGGGCGACGATCTTCGCCAGGTCCACGACCTTCTGCTTCGCGCGCTCCGAGGTGTAGGGCGGCGCGTGGAAATACACCGCGTCGAGCACCACGCCACGCTTGGCCACCATCCAGCCCGCGACCGGGGAATCGATGCCGCCGGAAAGCAGCAGCATGGCCCGTCCGCTGGTCCCGGTGGGCATGCCGCCCGGTCCGGGAATGACCCGCGAGTAGATATAGACGTTCTCCCGGATCTCCACGTCAAAGAGGATCTCCGGGTGATGCACATCGACCTTCATGCCGGGGAAGTGCTCCAGGATCGCCTCGCCGAGGGCGGCGTCGATCTCCATGGACTTCATCGGGAACTCCTTGTTCACGCGGCGCGCCTTGACCTTAAAGGTGGCGCGGCAGTCCGGATGCTCCCGTCCGACGTAGTCCAGCATGTCCTGCTCGAGCTTTGCATAGTCCTCCGTATCGTAGATGACCACCGGGCAGATGCCGACGATGCCGAACACATGGGTCAGGGCATCGATGGCCTCGTCCTCGTTCCATTCCCCGGCGCAGTGCACGTAGATCCGGCCCCGCTCCTTGCGGACGCGGAACTCCCCCTCGATCCCGGAGAGTACTTCTCCGATCCGTTTCGCCAGCGCGTCCTCGAAGACGTGGCGGTTCTTGCCCTTCAGTCCGATTTCCCCGTATTTGATCAGAAATGTATCGTACATAAGCTCTTCTCTTTCTTTCGAAAATGATTCATAAGCCGCCTGTTATCTTGCGCGGTAGCGCCGCAGCACAGGCAGCAGCTCTCCGAGGGCCTTCAGCGTTTCGTCCACCTCCTCAAAGGTGTTCTCCTCGCTGAAGCTGAAGCGCACCGAGGATTCCGCCTCCTTCTTCGGAGCGCGGATCGCGGACAGGGTCGGAGACGCCGCCCGCTTATGGGTGGAGCAGGCCGAGCCCGCCGAGATCAGGATCCCCCGGTCCTCGAGCGCGTGCAGCAGGACCTCCGCGCCCACGCCCGGAAAGGCCGCGTTCACGATGTGCGGCGCGCCCTCCCGCCCCGGCAGGCCGTGCACCGTCACGTGATCCATGGCAGAAAGCCCGTCTCTTAAGCGTTCCTTCAGGGCGTACAGATGCGAGACCTTCTCCTCGAAGTCCGTGTAGGCCTCTTCCGCCGCCGCGCCGAGGCCCGCGATACCCGGCACATTTTCCGTACCCGAGCGCATGCCTCCCTGCTGTCCGCCGCCGTAAATGAGCGGCAGCGTGCGGACGCCGTCCCGGATATACAGGAAGCCCACGCCCTTTGGCCCGTGGAACTTGTGGGCGCTCACCGAGAGCAGATCGATGCCCGCCGTGCGCGGATAGATCCGGTATTTTCCGAATGCCTGGATCGCGTCCACATGGAAATACGCCTTCGGCGCCTTCTGGCGGATCAGGGCGGAGAGCTCTTCGACGGGCACCACCGCGCCGATCTCGTTGTTCACGTACATCGCCGAGACGAGGACCGTATCCTCCGTCAGCGCCTCCCGGAACGCCGCAAGGTCGAGGACGCCGTTTTTGTCCACCGGGATCTTCACGACCTCGAAGCCCTGCTTTTCAAGAAATGCGAACGGCTCGGCGACCGCCGGATGCTCCATCTCCGTGGTGATGATGCGGTTCCCGGCGCGCCGCTGCGCCATCGCGCCCCCGATAATGGCCCAGTTATTGCCCTCGGTGCCTCCGGAGGTGAAGTAGATCTCTCCCTCCGACACCTTGAGGATCCGCGAGAGGATCTTCCGCGCGTCCCGGACATACTGCTCCGCCTCCACGCCTTTCCGGTGCATGGAGGAGGGGTTCCCGAAGTCCTCCCTGAGGGTCTTCTCCATGATCCGCAGCACGGCCTCCGAAGGGCGCGTGGTCGCGGAGTTATCCAGATAGATCTCGTTCATCCGATCCGCTCCTCGTTTTAAAAATGCCGGCTTCTCCGGCGTTCTCCCGACATGATGACCATGGCATCATATCACAATCCGCCGTCCCATTTCAACCGCGATTTCCGCGCCGGCTCTCTTTCAGTTATAGCGGACCTCCATCAGCGTCAGCCCGCAGGCCGGAGCGGTCGGTCCCGCCATCCGCCGGTCCCGGGCAAGCAGGAGCGCGTCCATGGACAGAGGATCCCTCCGTCCCTCGCCCACCTCGATGAGGGTGCCGGTTAGGATCCGCACCATATACTGCAGGAACCCGCTGCCGGTAAATGCGATGTCGATCTCGTCCTCCGTCTCGGTGATGCGGATCGCGTAGATCGTGCGCACCGTGGACTTCCGCATCCGCGGATTGCCGCAGAAGCTGCGGAAATCGTGCTCGCCCAGAAGCTGGATGGTGGCGGTCTTCATCGCCGCGGTATCCAGCGCGCCGCCCTTGTAGAGATACACGTATTTCCGGTCGAACACGTGCGCCTCCTTCTTCTTCGCGATCCGGTAGAGATAGGTCTTGGAGGAGGCATTGTAGCGGCTGTGGAAGCGGGGCGCGGCGTAGGACACGGAAGTGACGCCGATGTCCTCCGGAAGATAGGTGTTGAGATAGTCGCAGATCTCCTCCGGATCCCGGTCTTCCATGAGCCGGAACTGGGCGATCTGCCCTTTCGCATGGACGCCGGCGTCTGTCCGTCCAGCCCCGTGGACCTCGACCTGTTCGCCCGTCATTCGGCTGAGGATCGTCTCCAGCTTGTTCTGAATGGTATTGTCGGTGTCGCCCTGCTTCTGCCACCCGTTGTAGCGGGAGCCGTCGTACTGCACCTGCATCCGGTAATTGCTGCTCATAGCTTCCTCACTTCCGCCGCATTCTCTGCGGCTGTTCCAGGTTCCGGGATCATTTCCCGCCCGCAGACGGGGCCGGCAGGAACTTGCCGGAACGCTGTCCTCTGGTCACGCTTCCTCCAGCTCATACATCAGGATCCCCAGCGTAACGATGGCCGCGGTCTCTGCCCGCAGGATCCGCCGTCCCAGCGTAAGGCTCCTGGCGCCCATATCCTGCGCCGCCTCCACCTCGGAGGGCTCGAAGCCCCCTTCCGGCCCGATGAAGACCCCGATGCGGCTGCCCGCAGGGATCTCCCGAAGAAGCGAACGGGTGCGGGAAATGTCCGTCTCCTGCTCGTAGGGGATCAGCAGGACGTCAAATTCGCCGGCCCGCTTCAGGGCCTCCGCAAATGAGACCAGGCCTCCCACCTCCGGGATCACGGCCCGCTTCGACTGCTTGGCCGCGGCTTCGGCGATCGCCTGCCAGCGCTTCCGCTTGCTCTCCGCCTTCTTCGGCTCCGGCCGGGAGACCGTCCGTTTCGTGAGCACGGGCACCACTTCCGAGACCCCGAGCTCCACCGCCTTCTGGAGGATCAGCTCGAACTTGTCCCCCTTCGGCAGCCCCATGAAAAGCGTCACAGAAGAAGCCAGTTCGCTGTCCGGTTCCTCTTTCTTTAGTATCTCACAGCGGATCTCCTCCTCTGTGAGTTCTAAAATGCGGCAATGATAGAGAAAGCGGTCCTCATCGACCGCTTCCAGTTCCTCTCCGACCCGCATGCGGAGCACATTTTTTGCATGATTCACGTCCTCGCCGGTGATGGCGAGGGCGCCGTCTGTCACTGCTTCGGAAGATATGAAAAAACGATACATGACCACTCTCCCATGCGGTTCGTCTCGATCTCGGTCAGTCCGGCCTTCCGGGCGGCTTCCCGGACCAGGTCCTCCCGCTCGTGCAGGATGCCGGAGGTGATGTAGACGCCGCCCTCCTTCAGATGGAAGGGCACCTGCGGCGTGATCTCCGCGAGGATCTCGGCGATGATATTGGCGCAGGCCACATCGTAGGCGTGATATCCGGCAGCGTCCTGTACCTCCCGGTCGTCGGCCAGATTGCCCAGGATCCGCGTGAAGGAGCCGGAGGGGATCTCATTTTCCACAAGATTCTCTTTGATCGCCGGAAGCGTATTGGGATCGAGATCCGTCCCGAAGACGGATTCCGCCCCGCTCTTTAAGGCGATGATGCCGAGGATCCCGCTCCCGGTGCCGATATCGAGGAAACGCATGCCCGGTTTTATGTACTTCCGCAGCGCGCGGATCGCCAGCTGCGTGGACTCGTGCTTTCCGGTCCCGAAGGCCGTGCCCGGATCGATCCGCAGTACCATGGAGGCGCCCTCCGCTTCCTCTTCCGTGAGCTCCTGCCAGGTGGGCCGGATCAGGATGTCGTCGATGCGGAAGGCCTGAAAATGCTCCTTCCAGTTATTGATCCAGTCCTCCTCGGCGGTCTTCGAGGCGAGGATCCGGCTCTCCCCGGTCCCCATCGTCTCCGAAAGCTCCTTAAGGCCTGCTCGCAGGCGCGCAAGATACGGTTCCGGGTCCTCGTCCGCGTCCAGGTAGAAGGAAATGCGCGCGATGTGGTCGTCCTCCGGCAGTTCCGGGACCACGTCCCCGAAAAGTCCGCCGCTCTCGTCCGGAGAGACGGGCTTTTTGTCCTCGATCTCCACGCTGTAGATCTCCAGTTCTCCCAGAAGCGCGCAGACGATCTCCTCCGCTTCTTCCGCCGTCACGATCGTATATTTATTCCATTCCATATCAGGACACGTCCTCCCCGCAGGCCTTCGCGTAGGCCTTCAGCGCATATTTCTGCTCGCGGTTGAGCTTCACCGGGACCTGCACCACCAGCGTCACATAGTGATCGCCGCGGTGGTTCCGGTTGTGCACCGACGGCACGCCCTTTCCGCGCAGGCGGATCCGGGTGTCGGTCTGGGTCCCCGCCTTCACCGTGTATTCGACTTCGCCGTCCACGGTCTTAATGCGGATCTTTCCGCCGAGGGCCGCCGTCGCGAAGCTGATGGGGACGGTCGAGTAAATGTCCATGTCGTCCCGCTGGAAGACCGGATGGCGTGCCACGCGCACCTCCACGAGGAGATCCCCTCTCGGCCCGCCGTTCGCGCCGGGCTCGCCCATGTCGCGCACCCGCACGCTCATGCCGTTGTCGATGCCGGCCGGGATCTGGGCCT
>ONST01000215.1 GCA_900320575.1 uncultured Eubacteriales bacterium | reverse complement strand
TCGATCACGGTGTCCGACTCGTCGGTGAGGATGATATTGCTGTGCTTGCCCATCAGCTCGATGATCAGCTTTTTGGTGCGCAGATCCCCCATTTCGTCGCGGTGCTCGATCTCGAAGATCAGGATCCGCTCGAGAGAGGGCTGGACGATGCGGAGGATCTGTCCGCCCTGCAGGTGCTTGCGCAGCAGCATGCAGAAGTTCGGCGCGGTGAGCGGAGCCTCTTTCTTTTCTTCCGTCAGATAGATCAGCGGAAGAGACGCGTTGGCGCTCATCAGCAGCCGGTACTGGATCTTCCGGTTCTTTATGGTAATCAGCAGCTCGTCCTTCTCGGACTGCACGATGCGGCTGACGCCGCCTCCCTGAAGAAGCCCGTTGAGTTCGTCTGCGAGAGCTGCTGTGGTAATGCCGTCAAATGCCATGTGGTACTCCTTTCCGGTCCGTGTCTTTTCATCTTACCATAAAACGCAATTCGGAAGCAATGGAAGTTGACGGAGCGGCGCATTTGCGGTAAAATTTATATCTTGAAAAAATATGCCGGCCCGGGATACGCGCCGGTCTGACAATACAAGGAAGCGTAAGAGGGACCGACATGATCAGAAGCATGACCGGCTTCGGCCGGGCGGAGCGCACCAGTGAGCGGAGGAAGCTCACGGTGGAAATGAAATCCGTCAACAACCGGTATCTGGACTTCAACATCCGCATGCCGCGGAAGTTCAGTTTCCTGGAGGCGAAGATCCGCCAGGTACTGAAGGAGTACATGGTCCGCGGGAAGGTGGACGTCTTTATCAACTGCGAGACCTACGGAGAGGAATCCGGGACGCTGAAATACAACCCCGCGCTCGCCGCCGAATATGTCCGCTGCTACCGGGAGATCGGGAGCTCCTTCGGGATCGGTCCGGATTTCACGATCCGGGATATCGCCTCTTCTCCCGAAGTGCTGACGCTCGAGGATTCCGGGATGGACGAGGACGAGCTCTGGTCCATGCTGGAGGAGGTCCTCCGCGAGGCGGCCTCTCACTTCCGGGATTCCCGGATCCTCGAAGGAGAAAAGCTGCGGGAAGACCTGAGCGGGAAGCTCGACCGTCTTTATGAGCTCGCCTGCGAGGTTGAGGCACGGGAGCCGGAGATCCTGAAGGAGTACCGCGTGAAGCTCGAGGAAAAGCTCAGTGAGGTGCTGGAGAATCACGAGCTCGACGAGAACCGGATCGCCCAGGAGGTGGTGCTGTTCGCCGACCGGATCAGCACTGACGAGGAGACGGTGCGCCTGAAGAGCCATGTCTCCCAGATGCGGAAAGAACTGGACGGCGGCGCCGGCGTCGGAAGAAAGCTGGATTTCCTGGCGCAGGAGATGAACCGCGAGGCGAATACCACACTGTCGAAGGCGGGAGATCTGCGCACTTCCGATATCGGGATCGAGATGAAGACCGAGATCGAGAAGATCCGCGAGCAGATACAGAATATCGAATAACGGCGGCGGTACGCGCCGCCGCGCATCAGGAGGTTTTTGTGGCAGAGAGAGGAATACTGACGGTGGTCTCCGGATTCTCCGGTGCCGGAAAAGGCACGCTGATGAAGGAACTGCTGCGGAATTATGACGGCTACGCGCTCTCTATTTCCGCGACGACAAGGAGCCCGCGGGAGGGCGAGGAGCACGGCAGGGAATATTTCTTCCTGGAGAGAGAGGCATTCGAGGAGCTGATCGAAACGGACCGCCTTCTGGAGCACGCCCGCTATCAGGACAACTATTACGGCACGCCCCGGGACTACGTCGAGGAGATGCTGGAGCAGGGTTTCGACGTGATCCTGGAGATCGAAGTCCAGGGAGGCGCCCAGATCCGTGAGAAGGTGCCGGACGCGCTCCTGATCTTCGTGACGCCGCCATCAGCGGAGGAGCTCCGGCGGAGGCTGGTGTCCCGCGGGACCGAGACGCCGGAAAAGATCCGCGGAAGGCTTCTCCGGGCGGAGGAGGAGGCGGAATACATGCCGCTTTACGACGCGATCCTCGTCAACGACGATCTGGATACCTGCGTGCGCGAGCTGCATTCCCTGATCCGGAACGCGCATATGCGCAGCAGCAGCCGCGCGCCGTTTATTTCCCAGATGAAACAGGAACTGAAAGAACTCAATCAAGGAGGATACTGATCATGATGATTCATCCGTCTTATACGGAAATGATGAACGCTGTCAATGCGGACGCCGAGGACGACACTGTGCCGGTCGTTTCCAGCCGCTATTCCATCGTAATGGCGACGGCGAAGCGGGCCAGACAGATCGTGGCCGGCGACGAACCGACCATCAGCGGCACCTACGGAAGAAAGGCTCTTTCCATCGCGGTCGACGAGGTCTACGAGGGTACCGTGAAGATCCTTCCGGAAACTGCGGAAGAGGAAGAAACGCCGGAAGCTGCGGAAGAAAACTGATTCCGGCCAGGAGAACAGGCGCGCGCAGAAGTGCCTGTTCTTTCGTGTGGAGAACTGTTATGAAACTGCTTCTGATATCGCTGGGCTGCGACAAGAACCTGGTGGATTCGGAGAAAATGCTCGGGGCGCTCACTGCGGGCGGCTATGAACTGACCGACGACGAGCAGGAGGCGGAGATCGCTGTGATCAACACCTGCTGCTTTATTGAGGACGCCAAAAAAGAGAGCATCGAGACGATCTTCGAGCTGACGCCTTACAAGGAGGCCGGAACGCTGAAGGCGATCGTCGTGACCGGCTGCATGGCCCAGCGCTACAGGGAAGAGATCGAAGCGGAGATCCCCGAAGTGGACGCCATCGTGGGGACGACCGGCTACGACGAGATCGTCGCGGCCTGCGACGCCGCTCTTTCCGGCCGGCATACCGCCGTCGTGAAGGACGCGAGCACCGACCCGGCGATGAAGGAAAAGCGCGTCGTCACCACCGGCGGCTTCTTTGCCTACCTGAAGATCGCGGAGGGCTGCGACAAGCACTGCACCTACTGCGCGATCCCGAAGATGCGCGGCTCCTACCGCAGCTTTCCCATGGAGGAGCTGCTTGCCGAAGCCCGGGATCTGGCGGACCGGGGCGTCCGCGAACTGATCCTTGTGGCGCAGGAGACCACCCTTTACGGGACGGACCTTTACGGCAGGAAGTGCCTGCACGAGCTTCTCAGGAAGCTCGTCCGCATCGAAGGCATCCGCTGGATCCGGCTGCTCTACTGCTATCCGGAGGAGATCTATCCGGAGCTCATCGACGTGATCGCGGAGGAGCCGAAGATCTGCCATTATCTGGATCTGCCGATCCAGAGCGCCTCCGACACGGTCCTTCGGCGGATGAACCGGAAAACGGACCGGCAGGAGCTGCGGGAGCTCATTCTGACGCTCCGGGAGCGGATCCCGGACATTGTCCTGCGCACGACCCTGATCACCGGGTTCCCGGGAGAGACGGAAGAAGAGCACGAAGAGACCCTCCGCTTTGTGGAGGAGATGCGTTTCGACCGCCTGGGAGTCTTCCTCTATTCCAAAGAGGAGGGGACTCCTGCGGAGCGCATGCATCCCCAGATCCGCAAATATGTGAAAAAGCGGCGCATGAACGAGATCATGAAGCTGCAGCAGAAGATCTCCCTGGAGAAAAACGAGGCCCGTATCGGCGAAGAGCTGGAAGCCTTTGTCGAAGGGGCGCTGCCGGAAGAAGGCGTCTGCGTCACGAGGACATACGGGGACGCGCCCCAGGTCGACGGCTGCCTCTTCCTTAATACAGAGCGCACGCTGATGACCGGGGATATCGTCCGGGTACGCGTGACCGGTGCCTCGGAATATGATCTGATCGGGGAGCTCGCGGAAGAGGAGGAGGAAGATGAATTCCTGTGAAGGCCGTTCCCTGGAGGAGCAGATCGTAGAGAGGATGAGCGCCCTCGGACTTACGCTCACCACCGTGGAATCCTGCACCGGAGGCATGGCCGCGTCCCGGATCGTCAATGTGTCCGGAGCGTCCGAAGTGCTGATGCAGGGCATCGTTACCTACTCCAACGAGGCGAAGACCCGCTTGGTGGGCGTCCGGGAGGAGACCCTGCGCGCTCACGGTGCGGTGAGTCCGGAGACCGCCCGGGAGATGGCGGAAGGCGGCGTGCGCTTCGGAAGGACGGATCTCGCGCTCGCGACGACCGGGATCGCCGGTCCGGGCGGCGGGACGCCGGAAAAGCCGGTGGGGCTCGTCTATATCGCGGTCTCTGACGGGACGAGGACCGAGGTGCGGAAGCTGAATCTTGCGGGGGACCGCCTTGCCGTCCGCACGCAGGCCGCGGAGGCGGTGTTCGGGCTTCTTTGGGATACCTTTCTTACGGAGGAGCAGACAGTGCGCTGAAAGCACCGCGGTCTTCCGGTTTTGCAATTTGAACAAAAGGGCACCTGCAGATATTCTGCAAAATGATCATATGAGGAGTTTTTAAAAATGGAAAAGATCCGGATGACCACTCCGCTCGTGGAGATGGACGGCGACGAGATGACCCGCATTCTGTGGAAGATGATCAAGGACGAGCTGCTGCTTCCCTTCGTAGATCTGAAGACGGAATACTACGATCTGGGACTTCCTTACCGGGACGAGACCGACGATCAGGTCACCGTGGAAGCGGCGGAGGCCATTAAGAAATACGGTGTCGGCGTCAAGTGCGCAACCATCACGCCGAACGACGCGCGCGTGAAGGAGTACGGTCTCAAAGCCATGTACAAAAGTCCCAACGGCACGATCCGCGCGATCCTGGACGGAACCGTGTTCCGCACGCCCATTCTCGTGAAGGGAATCGAGCCCTGCGTGACGAACTGGAAGCGTCCGATCACCATCGCCCGCCATGCCTACGGCGATGTCTACAAGAACTCCGAGATCCGCGTTGCGGGTCCGGGCCGCGCGAAGCTGGTCTTCGAGGCAGAGGACGGAACGGTGACGGAGCAGACGGTCTTCGAGTTTCATGGCCCCGGTGTCCTGCAGGGCATGTACAACCTGGATTCCTCGATCGAGAGCTTTGCACGGAGCTGCTTCTCCTATGCGCTGAATGCGAAGGAGAGCCTCTGGTTCGCGTCGAAGGATACTATTTCCAAGAAATATGACGGCCGCTTCCGCGATATTTTCGCGGAGGTCTACGAGAAGGATTTTCGCGCCGCTTTCGAGGAGGCCGGGATTACCTATTTCTACACCCTGATCGATGACGCGGTCGCCCGCATCATGAAGTGCGAAGGCGGCGTCGTCTGGGCCTGCAAGAACTACGACGGGGACGTCTTCTCGGATATGCTGTCCTCCGCCTTCGGCTCGCTGGCCATGATGACCTCCGTGCTGGTATCCCCGGAGGGATACTATGAATACGAGGCGGCCCACGGCACCGTGCAGCGGCATTATTACAAGCATCTGAAAGGGGAGGAGACCTCCACGAATTCGGTGGCGACCATTTTCGCCTGGACCGGCGCCCTCAAAAAGCGGGGGGAGCTGGACGGCAATGCGGAACTGGT
>ONST01000145.1 GCA_900320575.1 uncultured Eubacteriales bacterium | reverse complement strand
TCTTTTCATTTGCGGAAAAAGCGGTTATAATGTGTTAGTCTAATCTAATTAACAGCCGCGGACCGCTGACGAAAAGCTGCTGCTTCCCGGATCCGGTCCGCGTTTTCTTCGAACGATAGTTAGCTCAGACTAACTTCTAAAAAAGGAGACACCATGTACCTGGAACTGCATGAGATCCGGAAGGGCTTCGGCTCCGGAGACAGCCGGACAGAGGTCCTGAAGGGCATTGATCTTTCCATCGAAAAGGGAGAATTCGCGGTGCTTCTGGGCCCCTCCGGCTCCGGAAAATCCACCCTCCTCAATATCCTCGGCGGCATCGACAGCGCCGACTCCGGGGAACTTTTGATCGGCGGGGAACCGCTGTTTTCCATGAAGGAGAAGCAGCTGACCGCCTACCGGCGCAGGCATCTGGGATATATTTTCCAGATGTACAACCTGATCCCCAATCTCACGGTGCGGGAGAACATCGAGGTCGGAGCCTGCTTAAGCGATCACCCGCTGCCCGTAGACGAACTGCTCGTGACCCTGGGACTGCAGGATCACCAGGGCAAGTTCCCCAGCCAGCTCTCCGGCGGCCAGCAGCAGCGCTGCGCCATCGGCCGGGCCATCGTCAAGAACCCCGATATCCTCCTGTGCGACGAGCCGACCGGCGCCCTCGACTACAACACCTCCCGGGAGATCCTGGTCCTGATCGAGACGGTCAGCCGCAGGTATCACAATACCGTCATCATGGTCACGCACAATGACGCCTTCCGGCAGATGGCGGACCACGTGATCGTCCTGCGCGACGGCCGGATCCGGTCGGAAATATACAATGAAACAAAGGTTCCCGCTGCGGAACTCGAGTGGTAAGCGAGGGCAGTCCATGAAGAATCCACTGAACCGGCGGTTCCTGCGGGAGCTGCGGACAGAGGCCGGAAAATACCTGGCCATTTTTATCCTCCTCGTCCTGTCGATCAGCTTCGTCTCCGGCTTTCTGGTCGCGGACGGGAGCATGATCCGCGCCTATGAGGACAGCTTCGAGGTCTACAACATCGAGGACGGGCACATCCTGCCATCCGAAACGCTCTCAAAAGTCCAGAAAGCCCGGGCGGAGGAGCTCGGCATCACACTTACGCCGCTCTTTTACGCGGAACGGAAGCTCACGAACGGCAGCACCCTGCGGATCTTCGGGCCCCGTTCCGAGGTCGACCGCGTCTGCCTCATGAGCGGGCGCTTCCCGGAGGAGAAGGGAGAGATCCTTCTCGACCGCATGTATGCCAGCAACAACGGCATCTCCGTCGGGGATACCGTCTTTTCCGCCCGCGCCTCCTGGACGGTCACGGGGCTGGGCGCGTTTTCCGACTACAGCGCCCTCTTTGAAAACAACGCGGACTCCATGTTCGACAGCATCCGCTTCGGCGTGGGAATGGTCTCGGCGGCGGATTTCGCCTCCTTCGACGAGAATTCGCTCGTGCCCTGCTACGCGTGGAAATACCGGACCGCTCCGGAAAATGAATCAGAAGAAAAAGAGCTTTCCGACGAGCTCATGAAGAAGCTGGCGGACCTCCTGCCCCTTGAGGACTACGTTCCCCGCTACCAGAACCAGGCGATCCGCTTCACCGGCGAGGATATGGGCAGCGACAAGGCGATGATGGAGGTGCTCCTCTATATGATCATCGCCATCCTGGCCTTCGTCTTCGCGGTCACCGCCTCCAATACCATCGAGAAGGAGGCGGCTGTCATCGGCACGCTCCGCGCCACCGGATGGACACGGATGGAGCTGATCCACCACTACATGGTCATGCCTCTTCTTGTGACGCTGGCAGCCGCTGCGGCCGGCAACATTCTCGGCTATACCGCCCTCAAGCATGTCGTCGTCTACATGTACTACAACAGCTACTCCCTCCCCACCTACGTGACGGTCTGGAGCCCGGAGGCGCTCTGGAAGACGACGCTGATCCCCATCGCGATGATGCTGGTCATCACCTTCACGGTGCTCTCCCGCCGCCTGCTGCTCCCGCCGCTGAAATTCCTGCGGAGGGACCTCCGTCGCAGACGGCAGAAACGGGCCCTGCCTCTGAGCCCGCGCCTGCCCTTCTTCAGCCGCTTCCGGCTGCGGGTGCTGCTGCAGAACCTGCCGAACTATCTCGTGCTGCTCGTGGGGATCCTCTTCGCGAACATGCTGCTGATCTTCGGACTCGGCCTCCCGGAGATCCTCGAGAACTACGAGAACTCCATCGGGGATCAGATGTTCTGCAATTACCAGTATATGCTGAAAATGCCGGTCTCGCTTGCAGGCGACGACTTCCGGATGGAAAAGGCGCTCTCCTCGTTCTTTTTCCCCTTTGACATCATGACCTCCAATCCGGACGCGGAGAAGTTCAGCGCCTATGAGCTCAAGACCGTGGAATCGAAGGAGGCGAAGCAGGAAGAGATCCTCGCCTACGGCATTCAGCGGGGAAGCCGCTACATTCCTCTTTCGCTTTCTCCGGAAGACGTGTATATTTCTTCCTCTTACGCGGAAAAGTACGATCTCGCCGCCGGGAGCGCCATCCATCTCAGGGAGCCCTATGAGGATACGGTCTATGACTTCACGGTGACAGGGATCTTCCCCTACGAGGGCTCGCTCTCCGTCTACATGGACATCAACGCGCTCAACCGGACCTTCGATCTCGGAGAGGACACCTTCGTCGGCTATTTCTCAGATACCCCTGTCACCGATATCGACCGCCGCTACATCGGGAGCGTGATCGATCTCGAGGCCCTGACCCGGATCTCCCGGCAGCTGGACGTCTCCATGGGCTCCATGATGGGGCTGGTCGACGGCTTTGCGGTCGTCATTTTCATCGTCCTGATCTACATTCTCTCCAAGATGATCCTGGATAAAAATGCCCAGTCCATCTCCATGGCGAAGATCCTCGGCTACACGGACCGGGAGATCAACCGCCTGTACATCACGCCGACCACCATTTTCTTCTTCGCGGCCCTCGCCGGCACGCTCCCGGCCGAGACGGAGTTCCTCAAATGGATCTTCAAGATGATGCTGAAGCTGGAAATGACCGGCTGGATCCCGTTCCACCTGGGCCGGGACGTCTATATCAAAGCGTTTCTCCTGGGTGTTCTTTCGTATGCGGCCGTCGCATTTCTGGAATACCGGAAGATCCGGCAGATCCCGATGGACGAAGCCCTGAAAAACGTCGAATAGTGCGCATCCTTCTGT
>ONST01000144.1 GCA_900320575.1 uncultured Eubacteriales bacterium | reverse complement strand
GGAGAGAGTGGGATTCGAACCCACGCACCGGTTACCCGATGACCGCATTTCGAGTGCGGCTCGTTATGACCACTTCGATATCTCTCCTTGCAAATGCACATAATATACTAACACAAAACCTTCCTGCGGGCAAGGAAAAGTTCATGCGGCGGGGCAGGAAAATGCGGTGCGGGCTTGCCTGCCGTCTGCTGCGGCAGACCGATTTCCGGGCAGGGATCCCCACGGCAAAGATATTCCCGGGGAAAGTACTGTCTGTGCCATTTTCATTTTCCGGAGGAACAGGTATAATAAATAAAGGTACGCCGCACCGGTCGGGCGGCGGAAACCGGGCTATCATAAAGTAATGCAGGAAACAGATCCGGAGGAATACGGCATGAGAAAGACCAAGATCATCTGCACGATCGGCCCCGCCAGCGACAGCGAGGAAATGATGGAGCGCCTGATCCACGCAGGCATGAACGTTGCGCGGTTCAACTTTTCACACGGGACCCACGAGGAGCACCTCGTGAAGCTGAACCGCCTGAAGAAGGTGCGCACAAAGCTGAATATGCCGATCGCCGCCCTTCTGGACACCAAGGGACCGGAGATCCGTCTCCGCGATTTTGAAAACGGGAAAGTGCTGCTGGAGCGAGGGAAGACCTTCACTCTGACGACGGAGGAGATCCTCGGCGACGAGAACCGCGCGTCCATTTCCTACAAGGGACTGCCGAACGACGTCGCGAAGGGAGCGGTGATCCTGATCGACGACGGGCTGATCGGCCTCCGCGTGACCGGGGTGACCGCGACCGACATCACCTGCGTCGTGGAAAACGGCGGATACATCTCCAACCACAAGGGCATCAACGTGCCGGACGTGGAGCTGTCGATGCCGTTCATCAGCAATCAGGATCGGGAGGACATCATTTTCGGCTGCGAGCAGAATTTTGATTTCATCGCCTGCTCTTTCGTCCGCACCGCACAGGACGTCTACGACGTGCGCCGGATCATCGCGGAGAACGGCGGAAAGATGAAGATCATCGCGAAGATCGAGAGCACGCAGGGCGTCCGCAATCTCGAGGAGATCCTTGACGTCTCCGACGGCGTGATGATCGCCCGCGGCGATCTGGGCGTGGAGGTGCCGCTCGAAGAGGTGCCGGTCATCCAGAAGCACGCGATCCGCATTGCCCGGAAGATGGGCAAGACGGTGGTGACGGCCACGCAGATGCTGGATTCGATGATGCGCAATCCCAGACCGACCCGCGCCGAGGCGACGGACGTGGCCAACGCGATTTACGACGGAACGACCGCCATCATGCTCTCGGGCGAGACCGCGGCCGGCTCCTATCCGGAGGCGGCGGTCCGCACGATGTCCCGCATCGCGGAGTGTGCGGAGAAGGATATCGACTGGGCCGGCATGCTGAAGAAGATGGATCTCACCGAGAAGGCCAATTATACGCCGGCGATCGCCCACGCGGCCTGTATGATCGCGGAGGATATCGGCGCGACGGCGATCATCACCGTATCCCTGTCCGGCTTTACGGCCCGCGCGCTGAGCCAGTTCCGGCCCACCTGCCCGGTCATCGCCTGCGCCCCGGATATGCAGATCGCCTGCCAGAGCAATCTGATGTTCGGCGTCCAGCCGCTGATCATCGGGCGGGAAAAGGAGCTGGACCGGCTGCTGGATACAGCGGTGGAACGCTCGAAATACGCCGGCTACGTGAGGACCGGCGACCGCGTGATCGTCACGGCAGGCATGCCGCTTGGCGTCGCCGGCAAGACGAACACGATCCGCGTCGTGGAAGTCGACTGAAGAACGCATCGGAAGCCGGAACGCACGGAACGCGTGCATTGCGGCGGGTGAGAACGGTACTGTACCGGTCATGTTCAGAGCAGATCCTTCTGCCGGGTTTCCGGCGGAAGGATTTTTTGCGGATCTGCCTTGTCACAGCGTCCGGAAAATGTTAAGATTTGATTACAGAGGAGCTCCGCTGCTGCGGAGCTTTTTTCAGCTGACTGTTCTCACCAGAGGAATTCGATATGAAGAGACACACGTTTCGAAAGATGACCGCCC
The DNA here is from genome assembly GCA_900320575.1 of uncultured Eubacteriales bacterium. GTDB lineage: Bacteria > Bacillota > Clostridia > Lachnospirales > Lachnospiraceae > Chordicoccus. Next base: position 328 of record ONST01000144.1, on the reverse strand, counting down.
TGTGGATCCTGCTGCTGTCCCTGATCGCGGGGACGGCTCAGCCGGCCTTTGCCGTGACCAGGCTCACGATCACCTCACAGCCTTCCACACAGATCGTGGAGGCCGGTCAGCTGCACAAGTTCATCGTGGAGGTGAATCTGACCTCCGGCACCACCTACCAGTGGCAGGTGAAGGAGAGCGATTCCGCCGCCTGGAGAAATTTTACGGAGAAGAAGACCGCGCTCACGAAGCAGCTCTGGTTCACTGTGACGGAAAATATGCACATGTGGAGATTCCGCTGCATCGTGAAGAACGGGACGCAGAGTGTGATCTCGGTGCCGTTTATCGT
>ONST01000117.1 GCA_900320575.1 uncultured Eubacteriales bacterium | reverse complement strand
CGTAAGCCGAAGGCTCTTTCCGGCGGTCAGAGACAGCGTGTCGCCATGGGCCGTGCGATCGTCCGTAACCCGAAGGTCTTCCTTATGGACGAGCCGCTGTCCAACCTGGATGCGAAGCTGCGTGTCCAGATGAGAACCGAGATCTCCAAGCTGCATCAGAGACTGGGCGCGACCATCATCTACGTCACGCACGACCAGACCGAGGCTATGACGCTGGGAACCAGAATCGTCGTCATGAAGGACGGTGTCGTCCAGCAGATCGACACCCCGCAGAACCTCTATGATCATCCGGTCAATGAGTTCGTCGCAGGCTTCATCGGCTCTCCGCAGATGAACTTCATGGATGCCCAGATCGCGCAGAAGGGCAAGGACGTCATCGCGACGGTCGGCGAGGAAGAGCTGACCATCACCGGCGCGAAGGCGAAGGCCCTCATCGACGGCAATTATGTCGGCAAGACCGTCGTCCTCGGCATCCGTCCGGAAGACGTCCACGACGAGGAAGCTTACCTCCAGCAGTATCCGGACGCTGTCATCTCCGCTCCGATCCGCGTCTACGAGCTTCTCGGCGCCGAAGTGTTCCTGTACTTCGATTTCGCAGGCAGCCAGATGACCGCCCGCGTCAATCCGAGAACTCCGGCCAGAGCCGGCGATACCGTCAAGTTCGCGCTCGACATCGAGAAGATCCACTTCTTCGACAAAGAGACCACCGAGACCATCGTGGATTGATATTGATTCTGCAACACCAAGGGCTGCCTGCGGGCAGCCCTTTCTTTATTGGGCGCACACTCTGTTCTGCACTTGTCCTTGCGCCTCCTTTTGTGTAAAATGGGAATACAGGCGCCCGCGCCTGCGCAGAAAAAGAGAGGCGCAGGCGGATTGCGCGCAAAGGAGAGGTCTTTGATGGCGGAACAGGATCGTATCGAAACACTGCTGAAACAGGTGGCGGAAGGAGAGGTGTCCCCGGAGAAGGCGGCCCTTCTTCTTCGGGAGGCCCCGTTTGAAGATCTGGGATACGCGAAGCTGGATCATCACCGGAAGCTCCGGACCGGAACGGCCGAAGTGGTATACGGGGAGAGCAAGACCGGGGAGCAGATCGCCGGGATCGTCTGCGCTTTTCTGAAAAAAGGGCATCAGCCGGTCCTGGTCACACGCATGTCCGCGGAGAAGGCGGAGCAGCTTGAAAATGCCCTCGCCTCGCTGCCGGAAGCGGAGCGGGCGGCGCTGCACTACGACCCCTTAAGCCGTGTTGGCGTGGCGGGCGAACTTCCCGCGCCGGACGGAAAAGGGCAGATCCTCGTGATCACGGCCGGGACCAGCGACATCGCGGTGGCGGAGGAAGCCGCCCGCACCGCGGAGGTACTGGGAAATGAAGTCGTCCGCGTCTACGACGCGGGGGTGGCGGGCCTTCACCGGCTGCTCGCGCATCTGGACGAGATCATGTCCGCCCGGGTGATCATCGCCATCGCCGGTATGGAGGGAGCCCTGGCCTCGGTGGTCGGCGGCCTGGCCTCGGCTCCGGTTATCGCGGTGCCGACCTCTGTCGGCTACGGGGCGAATTTCGGAGGGCTTTCCGCCCTTTTGTCCATGCTGAATTCCTGCGCGGGAGGCGTGAGCGTCGTCAATATCGACAACGGGTTCGGCGCCGGCTTTCTGGCGAGCAGGATCAATCATATGTAAGGAGCGTTTTATATGAGAACACTGTATATCGACTGCGGAATGGGCGCGGCCGGCGACATGCTGACGGCGGCCCTTCTGGATCTTGTGCCGGATCCGGAGGAAGCGGTCCGGGAACTGAATGAGATGGGGATCCCCGGCGTCCGCTACGAGATGGTGCGGATGAAGAAGCAGGGGATCTCCGGGATGCACATGAAAGTCCTGGTCCACGGCGTGGAGGAGGAGCCTCTTCCGGACGATTCCATGGCGGAGGGGAATGTCCACGGAGATCATGCTCACGGAGACCATGCCCACGGGGAGGAACACGGGCATGCGCACGAAGGGCATTTCCCGGAAGAACACCATCACGAGGAGCATGCCCACGGGCATCCGCACGGAGATCACCCGGAGGAAGAACACCATCACGGGGAGCATGCCCATCATCACCACGGCATGCACCTTTCTGAGATCGAGGCGCTGATCCGCAAGCTCCATGCGCCGGAGACGGTCAAAGAAGACGCCTGCGCCATTTATTCCCTGATCGCGGACGCCGAGTGCACGGTGCACGAGAGCGACCGCGCGGAGGTGCATTTTCACGAGCTGGGCATGATGGACGCGGTGGCGGACGTCTGCGCGGCCAGCTTTCTGATGCGGAGGCTGGATCCGAAGCGGATCGTGGCCTCTCCGGTCCGGGTCGGCTACGGCCACCTGCACTGCGCCCACGGGATCCTTCCGGTCCCTGCGCCGGCCACTGCCCTGATCCTGCGGGGCATGCCGAATTACGCCGGAGACCTGGCGGGGGAATTCTGCACGCCCACCGGCGCGGCGATCCTCCGGCATTTTGTGCATGAATACGGCAGACAGCCGGTGATGGCGGCCGACCGCATCGGAACCGGCTTCGGGACCAAGGATTTCCCGGTGCTCAACTGCGTGCGCACCCTTCTCGGCGAGGATGCAGCGGAGGAGCTTCCGGAGAAACATGCGGCGGAAGACCGCGCATCGGAGCGGATCCTGACACTTGCCTGTAATCTTGACGACTGCACCGCGGAGGAGACCGCCTTCGCCATGGAGGAACTGCTTTCCGCCGGCGCCCTCGACGTCTTTACGGTCCCTGCGGGAATGAAGAAATCCCGTCCGGGGACGATACTGACGGTCCTTGCTTATCCGGAGAAGGAGCAGCTTCTCACGGAGCTTCTGATGAAATATACGCCGACTTTGGGCGTCCGCGTCACGGAGTGCACAAGATACACGCTCTCCCGGGAGGAGCGGACCGTGGAGACGGAGCTCGGACCGGTGCGCGTCAAACGCGCCTCCGGTTACGGGACGGAGAAGGAGAAAGCGGAGTACGAGGATCTGGCGGCCCTTGCGCGCCGGCACGGCCTTACCCTCGCGGAGGTCCGCGGGATCGTCCTTCAGGCGCTCCGCGAAAGAGACTGATCGTAAAAGCAGGAGGAAGCTGATGACCGACCGGGAGAAACTGGAGAAGACGCTCCGGGATCTGGAGAAGACGACCGGACTCGTTCTCCGTGTGGAGGAGCAGCCGGACACGGATCTGGGAGAAGCGGCGGAGAAGGCCGGGCAGCTGCTGTCCGCCTACCGCGAGCGCTACAGCCGCTCTTATTTCCTGCGGGCGCTGCTCACCGGAGACGGGGAGGCGGCGGATCTTCCGAAGATGGCCGCCCGCTACCACGTGCCCTTTGAGGAGGAGCGGGTGATCTACGCGGTGGACATCGACGGCGGAAACGGCGAGGCGGTCCAGGCCGTGCTGAAGGGAATGTTCCTCGAGCGGCGGCATGACTTCGTGGAAATGCTCTCTCCGGAGCGCTTCGCGGTCATCCGCACCCGGAAAGGGGAGGAAGATCCCCATGTGACGGCGCGGACCATCGTGGACATGCTCGGCGCGGAGGCCCTCACGAGGGCCCGGGCCGGCTTCGGACGCCCGGTCACAAAGCTCACGGAGTTCCGGAGAGCTTACGCGGAAGCCTCCCTCGCGGTGGAGATCGGCCGGGTCTTCTACAGCGAGCAGCGGGTCATTTCCTATGGAAAACTGGGGATCGGCCGGCTGATCCACCAGCTGCCGGAGGAGCCCTGCCGGCTGTTCCTGTCCGAGACCTTCGGGAGCTTTGATCCCGCCTCCTTTGACGAGGAGACGGCGCTCACGATCCGGACCTTTTTTGAAAATAACCTGAATATTTCCGAGACGGCGCGGAAGCTGTATCTGCACCGCAATACGCTGGTCTACCGCCTGGAAAAGCTCCATCAGCAGACCGGACTCGATCTGCGGAGCTTCGAGGAGGCGATGTCCTTCCGGATGGCCATGATGGTCTATGATTATCTGAAGGACCGCGAAAGAGAGCGGGCGTAGCGCCGTTTTACTTCGAATCACGATGGAACCAGCCGTCTCCGGGCGGCGCCATACGGGGAGAACTGTTCCCGCAAGCACAAGAAGGAGGAACCAGATGATAAAACTGTATGAGGGAGGCGCATACCTCCGGAACGGACGCCTTGCGGAGGAGGCCCCGGAGAGCGCGCAGGAAGCGCGGAAGGGGACGATGGCCTGGAAGATCCTGAACAGCCACAACGCCTCGGGAAATATGGAAGACCTGCGGATCAAATTCGACGCGCTGGCCTCCCACGACATCACCTTCGTGGGGATCATCCAGACGGCCAGAGCCTCGGGACTCACCCGTTTTCCGATCCCCTACGTGCTGACCAACTGTCACAACTCCCTGTGCGCGGTCGGCGGGACCATCAACGAGGACGACCACGTCTTCGGCCTCAGCGCGGCCCGGAAGTACGGCGGCATCTATGTGCCTCCGATGCAGGCGGTCATCCACCAGTATGCCCGGGAAATGCTGGCCGGCGGCGGGAAGATGATCCTCGGCTCCGACAGCCATACCCGCTACGGCGCCCTGGGCACCATGGCCATGGGCGAAGGCGGTCCGGAGCTGGTGAAGCAGCTGCTGGGGCGCACCTACGACATCAAGATGCCCGGCGTGGTGGCCGTGTACCTGACCGGAGAAGTGCAGCCCGGCGTGGGACCCCAGGACGTGGCGCTCGCGCTCATCGGTGCCACCTTTAAGAACGGCTACGTGAAGAACAAGGTGATGGAATTCACGGGCCCCGGCGTGCACGGCCTGTCCATGGACTTCCGGATCGGCGTCGACGTCATGACCACCGAGACCACCTGCCTGTCCTCCATCTGGGAAACGGATGAGAAGACGGAGGAGTATCTGCGGATCCACGGCCGCGCGGAGGATTACGCGCACATCGCTCCGGATGCGTGCGCCTGGTACGACGGCGTGATCGAGCTGGATCTTTCTTCGGTGAAGCCGATGATCGCCCTGCCGTATCATCCCAGCTGCGTCTATACCATTGATGAAGTGAACGCCGATCCCGAGGGACTTCTCCGGGAGGTGGAGGAGCGCGCCCGCGTCTCCTTCGGCGACAAGGTGAAGGTCGATCTTCTCAGCAAGATCCGGGACGGAAAGATCCGGGTGGATCAGGGCATTATCGCCGGCTGCGCCGGCGGCGGTTTTGAAAATATCTGCGACGCGGCGGACATCCTGCGCGGCAGGAGCATCGGAAACGGCGCCTTTACGCTGAACGTCTATCCGGCCTCCATGCCGGTCTTCAAGGAGTTGGTGAAGAACGGCGCGGCCGCGGACCTGATGACGGCCGGCGCGGTCATAAAGCCCGCGTTCTGCGGTCCCTGCTTCGGCGCGGGCGACACCCCCGCGAACAATGCGTTCTCGATCCGCCACTCCACCCGCAATTTCCCGAACCGCGAGGGCTCGAAGGTGCAGGAGGGGCAGATCTCCTCGGTGGCGCTCATGGACGCCCGCTCGATCGCGGCGACTGCGGCCAACGGCGGCGTGCTCACTCCCGCGACCGAATATGCCGGGACCTACAGCCGTCCGGCCTATTTCTTCGATCAGGAGATCTACCGGAACCGGGTGCTGGATAAGAGCGCTTCTCCGGAAGCGGACGCGGAGCTCGTATACGGGCCCAATATCAAGGACTGGCCGAAGATGCCGGCCCTGACGGAGAACCTGCTGCTGAAGGTGGTCTCCGAGATCCACGATCCGGTGACCACGACCGACGAGCTGATCCCCTCGGGCGAGACCTCGTCCTACCGGTCGAATCCGCTGAAACTCGCGTCCTTCGCCCTGTCCCGCAAGGATCCGGCCTACGTCGGCCGGGCACAGGAGGTGCAGGCCGTGGAAACGGCCCGCGAAGCCGCCGAAGACGGCGATTTCTCCGCGGCGGAAGGCGCGCTTCCGGAGGCGGCCGCGGCCCTTAAGCGGGCGGCGGAGGCCTTCGTCGGCTCGTCCTGGGCGAATACAGGCGTCGGCTCGACGATCTTCGCGGTGAAGCCCGGCGACGGCTCCGCCCGCGAGCAGGCGGCCTCCTGCCAGAAGGTGCTCGGCGGCTGGGCGAACGTCGCGCACGAGTACGCGACGAAGCGCTACCGCTCGAATCTGATCAACTGGGGCATGCTGCCGCTCCTGATCCCGGAAGGGGAGCTGCCCTTTGCGAACGGGGATTATCTCTTCCTGCCGGGGATCCGCAGCGCGGTCCTTGCAGGGGAATCAAGGGTACAGGCTCTTGCCCTGCGTGCCGACGGCACGGAGAAGGAGTTCTCCCTGGATCTCGGCGACCTGACCGACGACGAGCGGGAGATCATCGCCGACGGCTGCCTCATCAACTATTACCGGACGCACAGCGTCTGATTCCGCATAAAGCGAAACGGAGCGGGGAGCCTCTGTATGTAAGTACAGACGGCTCCCCGCTCCGTTTCGCTTCTTCGCTGCTGCGGCTTCCGGGGATCAGACGGGGACCTTCGCGCCGCCGCGGCAGGCAGACCGTCCCGCGGACCACACAAAAATAAGCGGCCATCGTACTATCTGTCCAAATACGATGGCCGCTTAATGTTCGATATTCAATTAAGGTTTTTCCTCAACTTTCTGTTGTCTGGTTCAGCTCTTCCGATGTCTTCGCAAGTTCCGGATCCTCGCTCGTCGTCCCTTCTGATCCAGGTTCCTGTCATTCAGAATCGATTCAGGAATTCACTTCTGATTGATTCTGATGCTCTTATTTCGTTTTTGGAAAAAATGGTTTGCAGTTTCTTTATCCCAACTCGTTCATCGCTTTTTGCTTTCGGGAAAATCCTTTCGGGAAAGAATCGCTTTATGAACTTAGAAATTTATTATCCGTCATCTTCCGGTACAGAATCTTTACTTTTATCTTCCTTCGGATAAGGAAATCATTCATTTATCAAAAATCGGATTCAAATCTTTATCTGTATCGGAGAAATACGCTTCCCGCAAAATAAGGTTTCACATCGAGTTTGAAGAGCTTTCCTGCTTTCCCGGTCTTCTTCTTCCGGAATGTCTTTGGTTTCTCTTCTCCTCCGGTACTTCGCGGCGGCAGATCGTCATTTTCAATACGAGGATCCTGATTGATATACCTTTTTGAAATGGTTACGGTCTTCGTTGGATCTTTCCGTATGCTGTATAATCAACTGGAATGAAAAAGGTTTTCTTGTCGGGTTTTTCAGGCTCTGCCTTCCTCATATTGAGACAAGTGGATTGTCGGAGTATTCAAAGTATCCAAGGGACCTTTCCTCCTTTCTTTTATTTCCCGCGTTCACAGAATCTGTGGTATAGTAAATTCGTGGATTCCTGTCTGTCGAATGGAATCTTCTTACCGGGTATACATCCGGTCTTCTGTGATGTGCGGGATTGTTTTTTATTTGATACAAGAATCATAGCAAACCGCCCTGTAATTGTCAATACATAATTTTTAAAACTGCTATATTTTGAATATTCTCAACATTTATTTTCAAATTGTATAGTACATTATCTCCATTTGACACTATTTTGAAAATTAGGAGAGACCTCATGCGGGAGAAACTGTGGGAAGTGATCTATGAGGACCGCGCGCTTCTTGTGGTGCGGAAGGCGGCCGGACTTGCCGTCGAGAGCAGAAAGAGCACGGTCCCGGATCTGGAGCGGGAACTGAAAAATGAGCGCGCGCGGCGGGGAGAAGCGCCGGAGATCTTCCTCATCAACCGCCTGGACCAGCCGGTGGAGGGGCTGGTATGCGCCGCGAAGACGAAGGAGGCGGCTGCAGCGCTTTCCGGGCAGCTTCGGGACGGGCGGATGAAGAAGTCCTATCTTGCCTGCGTGACGGGGGAGGTCCCGGAAAAGGGGACGCTCACGGACTGGCTCCTCCGGGATCCGAAGACCAACACCTCCCGCGTGGTGCCGGAGGGAACGAAGGGCGCAAAAAGAGCGGAGCTGCATTTTCAAAGGAGCGGGGAGCAGGAGGCGGCCGTGGAGCTCGTCACCGGCCGTCATCACCAGATCCGGGTCCAGCTCTCCCACGCGGGAATGCCGATCCGGGGCGACCGCAAATACGGGGGAGCGCCCGGAAATGCGCTGATGCTCTGCGCCTGCCGCCTGTCCTTTATCCACCCGGAGAGCGGGGAGCGGGTGACATTCATGGCTGAGCCCTCCTGGAAGCAGACGGAGACGGCGGAGTGACGCGCGTTCCGGACGGCGAAGAAGCCGAAAACAGACGGAAACGGAACAAAAAAACTGAAAAAAGAGAATAGAAAAGTTTATAATCTGATAGGAAGAATTAATAAGGAAATGCGATTGCCGTATGGTATTTTGCCGTGGGACATGGTAAACTGTATACAGAATTCAAATCAATGTTTGCGGATCCGAAGATCTGACCGGAAGCGCTTCCTTCCGGTAATTCTTTTTGTCAGAAACGAGGAAAGGAGGGGACTGCATGATCGAAGCAACCATCAAGGCTGTTCAGGAGGCGGAGGCGAAGGCGGACGAACTGATCGCGGAAGCGAAGAAGCAGGCCGCGGAGGTCCTTGCAGCTTCCGAAACAAAGATCGGAGAGCTGAAGGAGGCCGCGAAGCAGCAGGCGAAGGCCGATGCGGAAGCGAAACTGGCGGCAGCCCGCGCCGAAGGCGAGAAGATCCTCGCCGACGGGGAAGCCGAATCCGGAAAGGAAATCAAGAGCCTGAAGGAGACGGCTGCGGGCAAGGCAGACGCGGCGGTCAGCGCGCTGATCGGAGAACTGATCGGGTAAGACCACCCAGAGCACAAGCAGAAAGGCGGGAATTACATGGCGATTGTACAGATGCAGAAACTCAGCATCGCCGCGAGCAAGAAGAACCGCAAGGCGATACTCGAGCTTTTGCAGTCCATGGGTGTGATGGAGATCCACACGGATTCACTGACCGATCCGGATCTTCGGAAGATGGACACCCAGACTGCCCGGATGAAATATGACCGCCGGGCGGACAGTTTTGACCGTGTTCTGGCCCTTCTCGATACCTATGCGCCGGAGAAGAAGTCCATGCTGGATTCCTTCAAAGGACCGGAGGAAGTCGGGAGGAGCCGGCTGGATCAGGTCATCAAAGAGAGACGGTCACTGAATCAGGACGCCGCGACGATTCTGAAATACGAGAAGCAGATTTCGGATCTGAAGGGCGTGATTCAGAAAAATGAGAATCAGATCGAGTGGCTGATTCCCTGGCAGGAGCTGGACGTGCCCATGACCAGCGAGGGAACGAAGGAGACGGCGCTGCTCCTCGGCTCCCTTCCGGGCGAGCTCGCTGCCCCGGACGTCTATGCGGCGGCCGCGGAGGGGCTTCCCGAACCGGCCTGCGTCACGGCGGACGTCATTTCCACGGGAAATGAAGCGACGCTCGTTTCGGTCCTGACGCTGAAAAAGGACCGGGAAAAGGTGGAGGAGAACCTCCGGCGCCACGGCTTCGCCCGGCCCCAGCAGATCGTTCGCGGCGTTCCCCGCGAGGTGATCGAAGACCTGAAGAAGGAAAACGAGCACGAGCAGAAGCACATCGAGGCGCTGGAGAAGAAGATCGCGGAATTCGCCCCGAAGCGGGAGGATTACAAGGTGGCCGGCGACTACTACCGGTCGAGAAGCGCCAAATACTCCCTGCTGGGCACTATTCCCCAGTCGGAAAACGCCTTCTTCCTCGAGGGCTACGTCCCGGCGGATCAGGCGGGAGCCGTGAAGACCCTGCTCGGAGAGAAGTTCGGAGCGGTGGTGGAGACCGAGGAGATCGCGGAGGACGAGCAGGTGCCGACGCTCCTGAAGAACAACCGCTTCTCCGCATCGGTGGAAGGCGTGCTGGAGTCCTACGGACTTCCGACCAGAGGGCATGTGGATCCGACCTTCGTGATGTCGATCTTCTACGTATTCTTCTTCGGAATGATGCTCTCCGACGCGGGCTACGGGATCCTGATGTTCCTCGCCTGCGGGTTCCTTTTAAAGAAATACCCCAACATGGGGTCCGGCATGAAGAAGATGATGCAGATGTTCTTCTGGTGCGGCATCTCGACCGCCTTCTGGGGCTTCATGTTCGGCGGCGTCTTCGGAGATCTGGCGGACGTCATCGCGAAGACCTGGTTCGGCTATCCGGCGGACGGCCCGGCCATCATTCCGGCCCTGTGGTTCGTGCCGCTGAATAATCCGATGCGGCTGCTGCTGTGGTGCATGCTCTTCGGCGTGATCCACCTGTTCGCGGGACTTCTGATCAAGGGCTACGAGTACCTGAAGGACGGCGACGTCGTCGGCTTCGTTTCCGACGTCCTGTCCTGGCTGATGTTCCTGATGGGCCTTATCCTGATCCTGCTGCCGACGGACCTTTTCGAGGGCATCGCGCAGATGGAATTCAACTTCCCTCCGTTCGTGGGAACGCTGGCGAAGATCCTGACCTTCGCGGGACTGGCGCTCATCCTGGTGATGGCGGAGCGCAGCACCAAGAACTGGGTCCTGCGGATCCTGCTGGGCGCCTACGACGTGTACGGCGTGACCAGCTGGCTGTCGGACGTGCTTTCCTACTCCAGACTGCTGGCGCTGGGACTCGCGACCGGCGTCATCGCCTCCGTCGTCAACATGATGGCGGGCATGGTGGCGCAGGGAAAGGGCATTATCGGCGTGATCCTCTTCATTGTGATCTGCCTCGCCGGGCACACGCTGAATTTTGCCATCAACGTACTGGGCGCTTACGTCCATACCAACCGTTTACAGTTTGTCGAATTCTTCGGCAAATTTTATGAGGCGGGAGGCGAGCCCTTCCAGCCCTTTACAACTGCAAATAAGTATGTAGAAATCAAGGAGGAGAGAAACTAATGAGTACGGGATTTGCAATTGCATTAATCGGAGCAGCACTGGCAACGGCCCTCGCAGGCTGTGGTTCCGCATGGGGTGTCGGCGTCGCCGGTCAGGCAGCCGCCGGTGTGGTAAGTGAAGATCCGGCACAGTTCGCGAAGGTCCTGATCCTCCAGCTGCTGCCCGGTACCCAGGGTATTTACGGCCTTCTGGTCACCTTCATCACCCTGTCCAAGGTCGGACTTCTGGGCGGAGCTCCGGCTGTGAGCATGGACACCGCTACCGGTCTTGCCATCCTCGCTGCCTGCCTTCCGATCGCGATCGTCGGCCTGGTCTCCGGCCTCCATCAGGGAAAGACCTCTGCCGCTTCCATCGGCATCGTCGCCAAGAGACCGGATCAGTTCGGTAAGGCGATGCTGTTCCCGGCCATGGTCGAGACCTACGCCATCCTGGCCCTGCTGATCTCCATCCTTTCCGTGTCAAACGTCCCGGTCTGATCGCCGGCTTACCAGAAAGCATTCGGAAACTGAAATCAGCTGAATTTGGAGGAAACTATGGCAGGAGTAGACAGTATTGTAAACGAGATCCTGCGTGAGGCGAAGGAGAAAGCGGAACGCCAGCTGGCGGAAGCGCGCGCGGAGGCGGACAAGAAGATCGCCGCCGCGGAGCAGGAGAACGCGGACTTCCTCGCAAAGGCCGCCGCGAAGGCGGACGAGGAGGCGGAGAACGTCATCGTCCGCGCGAAATCCGCTTCCGGCCTGCGCAGAAGACAGGCGCTCCTTGTCGCAAAGCAGGATATTATCGAAGGGCTGATCGGAAAGGCCTACGAGCTGCTGGACCAGCAGCCGGACGGCGACTATTTCTCGATGATCAAAAAGCTCCTCGCGAAGGCGGTCCATTCCGGAGACGGCGAGATCCTCTTTTCTGAGAAGGATCTGAAGCGCCTTCCGGAGACGTTCGCGAAGGAGATCGCGGAGATCGCCGGAAAGAGCGGCGGCTCCTTAAAGATCTCCGACAAGCCCGCGGCCATCGATAACGGCTTTATCCTGAGCTACGGCGGCATTGATGAGAACTGTTCCCTGAAGGCGCTGTTCGCGGAGAAGCACGACCAGCTTCAGGACAAGGCTCACGCCTCTTTGTGGTAAAGGAGAGCTGCCGATGAGTGATATGGATTATGTATTTGCCGTTGCGCGGATCCGGGTCAAGGAGAAATACCTGCTCAGTGACGCGGACGTCAGCCAGATGGTCTCGATGAAGGACGACAGGAGCGTGCTCGGCTTTCTCGAGGACCGCGGCTGGGGAGATTCCGCGAGCTCCGGCAATGCGGATGCAGTCCTTCAGAAGGAAGAGGAGAAGACCCGCGAGGTCCTTCGGGAGTGCGCCGGCAATTCGGACATTTTCGAGATCCTTTCCCTTCCGGAGCTCTATCACAACCTCAAGGCGGGGATCAAGGAGGTCTGCACCTCCGAAGCGAACGGACGCGCCTTTTATCCGGTCCCGAAATACGGGCGGGAGGACATGCTCCGCATTCTGACGGAAAAGAAGTTCGACGCGCTGCCCGAGCACATGCGCGCAGTGGCGGCCAGGGCCCTGGAGGTGATGCTCCAGACCCGGGACGGCCAGAGGTGCGACATTCTCGTGGACCGGGCCTGCCTGGACGCCATGGCGGCGGCCGGCGCGCGCTCGAAGGATCCCTTTATCCGGGATTACGAGAACTCCCAGGTGGCAGTCACCGATATCAAGATCGCGGTCCGCGGCGAGCGCACCGGCAAATCGAGGGAATTCCTCCGGGAAGCCCTCGCTCCGGTGGAAGGGCTCGACGTCCGGCGCATGGCACAGGCCGCTTCCGAAGGCAGGGATTCCCTGCTCCTGTTCCTTTCGGAGCACGGGTATTCGGAAGCCGCGGAGGCGATCAAGGAGTCGCCCTCCGCATTTGAGAGATGGTGCGACAACCATCTGATGAAGACGATCCGGCCGCAGAAGCGGAACCTCGCCTCGGTGGGACCGGTCGTCGCCTACTATCTTGCCCGGGAAAATGAGATCAGAACGGCTCGCATCATTCTTACCGCGAAGGCCAACGGCTTTTCGGAGGACGCGACCCGGGAAAGGGTAAGGGAAATGTATGTATAAGATCGCAGTCATGGGAGATTACGACAGCATTTACGGCTTCGCGACCCTGGGCCTCGACACCTTTTCGGCGACCGGGGACCACGAGGAAGACGCAAAGACGCTGCGGCGGCTCGCGGACAGCGGGTACGGTATCATCTATATGACGGAAGCACTGGCAGAGACACTGCAGAAGGAGATCGCCCGTTTTGCGGGAAGCATGACGCCGGCGGTGATCCTGATCCCGGGCGTCCAGGGGGACACCGGGCGCGGCGTGGCCTCTGTGAAAAAATCCGTCGAACAGGCGGTCGGCAGCGACATCCTGTTCGGGAACCAGTAAGTTCCGGTCTGCCGCGGCATTTTCCGCAAAAAGAAGATGCCCGGCCCGTGAAGGCACGCTTTTTCCGGGGCGTGTTCGCGTAAGAGCGAATTTATGAGAAGCCATCCGATGCGGCTCATAAACCAGAAAAAGGAGGATGGTCAAATTCAATGAGCACAACAGGTACGATTAAGAAAGTAGCAGGACCGCTGGTCATTGCCGAGGGCATGCGGGACGCCAACATGTTTGACGTCGTCCGCGTCAGCAATCAGCGTCTGATCGGCGAGATCATCGAGATCCACGGCGACGAAGCCTCCGTCCAGGTCTATGAGGAGACCTCCGGACTGGGACCGGGCGAGCCCGTGGAATCCACTGACGTTCCGCTTTCCGTGGAGCTTGGACCGGGACTCATCGGATCCATTTACGATGGTATCCAGAGACCGCTGAACAAGATCATGGAGAAGACGAACAGCAACAACCTGGCCCGCGGCGTCGAAGTCGCCGCCCTGGACCGGGCGAACAAATGGACCTTCGTCCCCACCGCCGCCGCAGGCGACGAGGTGGAGGCGGGCGACATCATCGGCACCGTTCAGGAGACGCCGGTCGTGGTCCAGAAGATCATGGTTCCCTACGGCGTGGCCGGAACCATCAAAGAGATCAAAGGCGGCGAATTCACCGTGGACGACGTGGTCTGCGTGGTGAAGACCGCCGACGGCGACCGTGAACTGACCCTGGCCCAGAAGTGGCCGGTCCGCCGCGGACGCCCCTACGCCAAGAAGCTTCCGCCGGATATGCCGCTGATCACCGGCCAGCGCGTCATCGACGCCTTCTTCCCGATCGCCAAGGGCGGCGTCGCCGCGATCCCGGGCCCCTTCGGCTCCGGCAAGACCGTGACGCAGCACCAGCTGGCGAAGTGGGCGGAGGCCGACATCGTCGTCTACATCGGCTGCGGCGAGCGCGGAAATGAGATGACCGACGTTCTGAACGAGTTCCCCGAGCTGATCGACCCGCACACCGGCGAGTCCCTGATGCAGCGGACCGTTCTGATCGCCAATACCTCCGATATGCCGGTCGCGGCCCGTGAGGCGTCCATCTACACAGGCATCACCATCGCGGAGTACTTCCGCGACATGGGCTACTCGGTGGCCCTGATGGCGGACTCCACCTCCCGCTGGGCGGAGGCCCTCCGCGAGATGTCCGGCCGTCTGGAAGAGATGCCCGGTGAAGAAGGCTACCCGGCTTACCTGGGTTCGCGTCTTGCGCAGTTCTACGAGCGCGCCGGCCGCGTCATTTCCCTGGGCAAAGAGGGAAGAGAAGGACAGCTGTCCGCCATCGGCGCGGTCTCGCCTCCCGGCGGTGATATTTCCGAGCCGGTCTCCCAGGCGACCCTGCGTATCGTCAAGGTGTTCTGGGGCCTGGATGCGTCCCTGGCCTACCAGAGACATTTCCCGGCGATCAACTGGCTGACCTCCTACTCCCTGTACCTCGACGACATGGAGAGCTGGTTCAACAGCAACGTGGAGAGCGACTGGATGCCGACCCGCCACGCCCTGATGTACCTGCTGCAGGAGGAGGCGTCCCTCAACGAGATCGTCAAGATGGTCGGTATGGACGCCCTGTCTCCGAGAGACCGTCTGAAAATGGAAGCCGCCCGCTCCATCCGCGAGGACTTCCTGCATCAGAACTCCTTCGACGAGATCGACACCTACACCTCGCTGCGCAAGCAGTACTACATGATGAAGCTGGTCCACGAGTTCTACGTCGTCGGCGAGAAGGCCCTTGATAAGGGCGCGGCCATCGGCGATATCGTCGCGATCCCGTCCCGCGAGGCGATCGGCCGCTTCAAGTACACCCCGGAAGACAAGATCGACGAGGAGTACAAGCGGATCTCCGAGCTCGTGGAGCGCGAGCTGATGAACCAGGTCGGAAAGGAGGATCAGTAAGGGATGGCAAAAGAATATCGTACAATACAGGAAGTAGCCGGCCCGCTGATGCTCGTCCGGGGCGTGGAAGGCGTCGCCTACGATGAGCTGGGCGAGATCGAGCTGGCGAACGGCGAGACCAGGCGCTGCAAGGTCCTGGAGATCGACGGACCCAACGCACTGGTGCAGCTGTTCGAGGCGTCCACCGGTATCAACCTTTCCAACAGCAAGGTCCGGTTCCTGGGCAGATCCATGGAGCTGGGCGTTTCCGAGGATATGCTGGGCCGCGTCTTCGACGGCCTGGGCAGGACCATCGACGGCGGTCCGGAGATCCTTCCCGATGAGAGAAGAGATATCAACGGCCTGCCGATGAACCCGGCGGCGAGAGCCTATCCGTCCGAGTTCATCCAGACCGGCGTTTCGGCCATCGACGGCCTGAACACCCTGGTCCGCGGACAGAAGCTGCCGATCTTCTCGGCCTCCGGTCTGCCCCACGCGCAGCTGGCCGCGCAGATCGCCCGTCAGGCGAAGGTCCGCGGCACCGACGAGCAGTTCGCCGTCGTCTTCGCGGCCATGGGCATCACCTTCGAGGAAGCGAACTTCTTCCAGGAGTCCTTCCGCGAGACCGGCGCCATCGACCGCACCGTCCTCTTCATCAACCTGGCGAACGACCCGGCCGTCGAGCGTATTTCCACGCCGCGTATGGCCCTGACCGCCGCCGAGTACCTGGCATTTGAGAAGGGCATGCACGTCCTGGTCATCCTGACGGACATCACGAACTACGCGGACGCGCTCCGCGAAGTCTCCGCAGCCCGGAAGGAAGTCCCGGGCCGCCGCGGCTATCCGGGCTACATGTACACCGACCTTGCGACGATGTACGAGCGTGCCGGCCGCCAGAGAGGCAAGAACGGATCCATCACCATGATCCCGATCCTCTCCATGCCGGAAGATGACAAGACCCACCCGATCCCCGACCTTACGGGCTACATCACCGAGGGTCAGATCATCCTGTCCCGAGAGCTCTACAGAAAGGGCATCCAGCCCCCGATCGACGTGCTTCCGTCCCTGTCCCGTCTGAAGGATAAGGGCATCGGCAAGGGCAAGACCCGGGAAGACCACGCGGCGACCATGAACCAGCTGTTCGCGGCTTACGCGCGCGGCAAGGACGCCAAGGAGCTGATGGTGATCCTGGGCGAGGCCGCCCTGACTGAGACCGACCTGATCTATGCGAAGTTTGCCGACGAATTCGAGAAGCAGTACGTCAACCAGGGCTACGAGGCGGACCGCAGCATCGAAGAGACGCTGGAGATCGGCTGGGATCTGCTTCGGATCCTTCCGAGAAGCGAGCTGAAACGTATTTCCGACGCGATGCTCGACCAGTACTACGAGAAAAACTGATTGCATGATTAAAGGAGGGACCTCAGGTGGCCGGTACACAGGTTAATCCAACCCGAATGGAGCTGACGCGCCTGAAGCAGAAGCTCCAGACTGCGGTCAAGGGTCACAGGCTGCTGAAGGACAAGCGGGATGAGCTGATGCGCGAATTCCTGGATCTTGTCCGGCTCAATATGGAGCTCCGCCTGAAGGTGGAGGAGGGCATCCGCGGCGCGAACAGAAACTTCGTTCTCGCCAAGGCGGGCATGTCGGAGGAGACCCTCCGCGCCGCCCTCATGGCTCCGAAGCAGGAGGTGATCCTGAAACAGGGCAGCAAGAACGTGATGAGCGTGGATATCCCGGTGTTCGATTACGACACCCGGACCGCGGATCAGAACGACATCTACTCCTACGGCTTCGCATTTACGTCCAGCGACCTGGACGGCGCGGTGCACTCCCTGGCGGAGGTGCTGCCGGATATGCTGAAGCTGGCGGAGACGGAGAAATCCTGCCAGCTGATGGCGGCCGAGATCGAGAAGACCCGCCGCCGGGTCAACGCGCTTGAGCACGTGATCATTCCGGAGACCCAGGAGGGGATCCGCTATATCACGATGAAGCTGGATGAAAATGAGCGGAGCACTCAGGTCCGCCTGATGAAGGTGAAGGACATGATGCTGGAGGATGCACACAAGTATAGTGAGAAACAGAAATAAACCGCTGCTTATGCGGGCAGTGATTCTGCTGGCGGTCTTCCTCGCCGGCGTGGCACTGTTTTCCAGATTACAGAACAGCCATGTAACGGACAGCGCGTCGGACCTTTCAGGCCCGGCGCTGCCTGTTATGTGCATTGACCGGAACGGGCTCAAGATCGACCGCATGAACGGCTATGTGAAGGAGATGGACTCCACCGCCATGCGGGACGCCCTGATCCCGATCACCACGAGCCGGAAGCTCTCCGTGTCCTACAAGGCCTTTAAGCACCGGGTGCGCTCCGTCTCCTATGAGGTGACGGCGCCGGACAGCGGACGTGTCGTGGAAAATGCAAAGATCGGCGGCTTCCTGGAGGACAACGGCTATATGACCGCGACCTTCCAGCTGTCGGAGCCGATTCTGATGAACCGGGAGTATCCGATCCGCTTCACGATGGAGACCACGGAGGGGACCTATTATTATTACGCGTCCCTGATCCAGAGGGCGGACCTGCCTGTGGACCGCTACGTGAAGTTCGTCTACGACTTTTACGAGACCTGCACCAACAAGGGCGGTGCGGGCGATCTGAATACGTATCTCGAATATGACAACACCATCACCAACAATTCCTACACGAACGTCAACATCCAGTCCTCTCTGGACCAGGTGACCTGGGGGACCTTAAATCCCCAGATCCTGCGGAAGGCGGTGCCGAAGATCACGGAGATCAGCGAGGCTTCCTGCTCGATCACCAACGATTATCTGATCAGCGCCGTCAATCCGAATAACGGCGCCTCGGAGGCCTACCACGTCTGGGAGTATTACCGGCTGCGCTTCTACAACGGCCGGATGATGCTGCTCAACTTCAACCGCAGGGCCCTGCAGATCTACGATCCGGAACAGAATTCCGCGGCGGTCAGCACGGAGGGGGCGTTCCTGGGCATTTCCGAGCGGAACGTGCCGTTTAAGAGCAACAGCTCCTCGGACATCGCCGTATTCGTGCAGGACAACGAGCTCTGGGAGTTCAATGCCGGAGCGGAGAAGCTGACCTGCGTCTACTCCCTGCGGGATTTCCGGGAGGGCAGCGACGAGCGCGACGACAACAATGATTACGGGATCAGGATCATCCGCGTATCCGAGAGCGGAGACGTGGATTTCGTGGTCTGGGGCTACAGGAACCGCGGCCCGCACGAGGGCGAGATGGGGGTCTCCGTCTTTCGTTTCACCAATGAGCGGGCGGTCATCGAGGAGCGGTGCTTTATCCCCTACGACCGGTCCTTCGGGCATCTGACGAAGGACCTGGAGCGGCTCAGCTACGTGACCAAGGAGGGCTCCTGCTACCTGTATCTGAAGGGCTCCGTCTGGCATGTGAGCCCGGAATCCGGAAGCTGCGAACCGGTGCTGGCCGGTGTCAATCCGGACTGCTTCACCGCCTCGTCCTCCCAGAGCCAGATCGCCTGGAACAACACTTCCGATCCGCACAGCTCGACCTCCGTTACGGTCATGAACCTGGAGGACGGCGCGCGCAAGGAGATCTCCGGGGACGGAGATTATATCCGGGCCCTGGGCTTCATCAACGACGATTTCATTTACGGTCTGGCTTCTCCGGAGGATGTGGAGGAGCTGCCGGCGGGCGGCGTCGTCTTCGCCATGAAGGAGCTGCTCATCGAATCCTTCGACGGGACTGTGGTCAAGGACTATCAGCCGGAGGATATCTGGGTGTCCGACGTCGACATCCGCGGAGGGCTCGTGGAGCTCACCCGTGTGGAGTGGGAAGACGGACAGTATGTGGAGACCGACCGGGACGACATCATGAACAACAAGCTGGAGGCGGAGACCGAGATGACGGTCAAGGTCTCCGGAGGGACCCGCCAGGGCAACACGGTGACACTGAAATTCCCGAAGACCGTGCGGAACTTAAAGCCGCTCATTACCCGCTTCAAGCTCCGGCAGACAGAGGCGCGGGAGATCGAACTCCCCGAGACCGAAGAGCCGGAGATGCCGCTCTACTACGTCTACGGCAGCGGTTCCATGCAGGCCGCGCTCACCGATCCGATGGAGGCGGTCGTCTCCGCCGACGAGGCGCTGGGAACGGCGCTGACGGAGGAGGGCCGGTACCTCTACGAGCGGGGCAACCGCGAGGACAAGAAGGAGCTGGTGAACGAAGATATCCCGGACGCCTTCTTCTCGGAGGAGATCCGTGCCTCCGATCTGCAGGAGGCCGTGGACGAGGGGATCGAGGTCCTCGACCTAAGCGGCTGCACGTTGAGCCAGGTGCTCTACCAGGTGTCCCAGGGACGGGCCGTCGCCGCGATCGACGCCGACGGGGACGTACAGCTCATCGTGGGCTATGACCGCTACAACACCCGCTGGGTGGACTACGAGACCGGCGACCACTACTATGTGGGAATGAACGACAGCACGGAATCCTTTGAAGAAGGGGGCAACGTCTTCGTCACCTACATCGAGCCGCAGGTCACGATAAAAAATGAAAAGCCGGTCACGATCGGCTAGGAGATCCGGGCAGAGGCAGCGTTCCTCTGCCCGGTTTCCATTTCCGGAAAAGCGGCCGGAACAATTGACACGGTTCCGCTTTTCGGTGTACGATAAAACGTGAGCTGCATTTTTAAATACGAGAAAACGGCGGAGATCTTAGTTATGCGGAAACTGCCTGATCGCTTCAAAAATATCCTGATTCCGGCCGGGGGCGCCCTGGCCGTCTGTCTCATCCTTCTGCTCTTCCTGCCCCGGGCGGGCGCGGCAGGGCACTCTGACAGCCAGGCCGTGACGGAGGGGGTCAATTACCTGCGGGCCCTGGAGAGCGAGGACCCGGAGACGGTGGAAAATATCCTCAAGGAGTACCGCCAGGCGGAGATCGACGCCCGCCGGGAGGAGATGATCGGCGAGATCCTGGAGGGGGACGTGGACGTCTGGAGCCTCTTCGAGGACTACGCGATCCTCGGCGATTCCCGCGCGGTCGGCTTCTATTACTATGATTTCCTGCCCCACGAGCGGGTGCTCGCGGGAGGCGGCGAGACGATCCGGAACATCGAGGACCACATGGAAGACCTTCAGGCGCTCAACCCGTCCTCTATTTTCCTGTGCTTCGGCCTCAACGACACCTCGATCGGCTACTGGGACACCCCCGAGGAGTACGCGGAGGAGTATCTGGAGACCCTGGAATGGATGCACGAGGAGCTGCCGGACACCACGGTCTACGTCAGCTCGATCCTGCCGGCCCACGATCCCGCCTTCGAGCGATCCTCCAAATGGTACAATATCCCGGATTTCAGCGCCGCGGTGGGCGAGATGTGCGAGGAGAACGGCATTCCCTTCGTGGACAACGACGAGATCGCCGACGAGTACTACGATCTGTGGGACCCGGACGGCATTCATCTGCGCAGATCCTTCTATCAGTACTGGGGCGCCAATCTGATGATCTCCTTCTACGAGCACCAGGGCGTCTTCGATCCGGAGGCAGAGGCATAAGCGATGGAAACGAGAGCAAAGAGCCGGAAACGGAATAACGGACCGGATATTTCCGCATTTTTCACCCCGATGGGGCTGCTCAAGTGGGCGGCGGTGATCCTGATGCTGGTCTTTCTCGCCACCCGTTTCGGCGGGAAGAAGGAGAGCAGCGCGGCCTTCCCGGCCGTGGCGGAGGCAGTGAAGGCCGCCGCGGACCTCACTCCGATGCAGGAGGGGGACAACCAGATGATCAAGCGCCTCTACGGGCTCGATCCCGGATCCTTTGAGGGGGTCATGCTCTATTATCCGACCACCAACATGGGCGCGGAGGAGATCCTTCTCGTGCGCCTGGCCGACCCGTCGCAGGCCGCGGCGGTGGAGGAAGCGGTCGCGCAGCGCGTCACGACGCAGAAGAACAGCTTCGAGGGCTACGGCGTCCAGCAGTTCGAGATGCTGGAGAACAGCGTGACGGAGGTCTGGCCCAATTACGTGCTCTTCGTCTCCGCAGCGGATCCCGGTGCGGTCCGGGAAGCCTTTCTTTCGGCGCTGTAAGACCGTTCGTTCGCATCAATAGAGGGGGATCTTCACGTGACATTCAACACTCTGGTCTTTCTGTTCTGCTTCCTTCCGGCGGCGCTCCTTCTGGGGAATCTGGTGCCGGGAAAAGCGAAAAATATCGTCCTGCTCGTTCTGAGCCTCCTGTTCTACGCCTGGGGGGATCCGCAGTATCTGCCGGTGCTGCTCCTTCTCATCGTCTTTTCCTACGCGGCGGGGCGGGAGATCGGAAGCTTTCTGGAACAGGACCGGCTTCACGAGGCGCGGACCGCGCTCATCATCGGCGTCGTATTTGAGGTGCTGGTGCTGGCGGTCTTCAAGTATACCCGGCTTTCCCTGCCGATGGGAATATCCTTCTTCACCTTTTCCTCCCTGTCGTACCTCTTCGACGTCTACGGGGAGGCGGCGGAGGCCGAGAAGGATCCGGTCAGCCTGGCGCTCTACATTTCCTTCTTCGGAAAGCTGACTTCGGGCCCGATCGTGATGTTCGCGGACATGCAGGAGCAGCTGAAGGAACGTCATGTGACCCGCACGGATCTGGGGATCGGAGCCAATCTGTTCCTGATCGGTCTCTTCAAGAAGGTGCTGATCGCGGACCGGCTCGGCGCATCCTTCGCGGCGGTGACCGCACTTCCGGCACTTTCGGGCCTGACGGCGTGGCTGGGGGTCCTCTTTTACTCCTTCCAGCTGTACTT